>CALVDT010000079.1 GCA_944326385.1 uncultured Bacteroidales bacterium
GCTCCCGGGTCAATTGATTATACATAGCAACACAAATTTAATTGATCCTCGGGGAACTTCGGTTCCCCTTTTTGTTTTTGTGTTGCATCATTGCCCCAGACTATCCCCCCCTATGGCTCCCGACCGAAAAGTGCAACAGTCAGCGGCCCGCGGGCCGCTGACTGTTGCACTTCGGTGTTGAATCTCCAACTTTGTCGAGCGGCAGCTATATGTGGCCGTCTGGCCAAATATGCGATTAAGCGAGAACAAAGGCAAATAAATTTGACTTTGTCGAGCGGCAGCTATATATGGGCGCGAAATGACCAAATATGCGATTAAACTGTTTGAGTGTCATCCCGCCACTGCGGCTATGGATTCCTTCTCGATTGTGACAATCTTCGCGAGTTTTTCCGCTATCCTGTCCAGAATGAAATCGCTGACCCCCTCGAATCGGCTTTCAGCTTTTCAAGAATAATTTTCTTCATGCACGAATAACTTTTTGATTTCCATACAGAAAATATTTTATAAAAAAAACAGGGAAACGAAGAATCGGGCAAGAGTTCGTTGAATATTCAACAATATGTGTCAGAAGCCACTGAAAGGGCGGTTTTCAGCCGATTCTGACACAAAAAACCGGCAAATTGCCGAACTCGTATGAAATCATAAATACTCTGTCGAGGGGTAATGAGTCTTCGCAAGCCTTGAAATTCCTCCTTTGTGGTTGCATTCTTCTTTACACAAGGTCAATCACCGAGAGTTCCTTTGAGAGTGCATTAATCCCGTTCTGTATCTTTTCAAGCTGGGCTTTCCTCGGGCGATGCACCCCGGCGGCGTAATGCCAAAGTTGGCGTTCATTGATTCCTGTGATGCGGCTCAATGCCGCTTTGGTGAACACACTGCTGTAGCAGTTTATAAGCGTAGCGGCATCTATCTTGAATTTTAATTCAAATTCCCCCTGCAGGATATCCGCCACAGGTATTCCCATCTCCTTGCACGATTCCATATACAATGACACGGCTTCGCGCATGTTCTTCTCGATTTCGCTGATGTTATCTCCGACAACCACTATCGGAGCACCGTCAATATACGCACTGAGATTCTTATCTGAATACTCGACGATTGCCTCTACTGTTTTCATATATACCTCCACTTGTAAATGACATTAAAAAGAGGCGGGGACTATTTCAGACCCGCTTGCCTCAGAATGTTGTAATAAGTGCCTTTCTCTATGCCTTTTTTTCCATGGCAGGAACCACGACCACGTGCTCCCCATCAGCATAGATCATGTGGCTGCCTTTCTGCCTCACAAACCGGAAGCCATTTTCAGTAAGCATCGTTATTACATCCTTGACTGATTTATAGCTCATAGCATCGTCACTTGATCACGATACAAATATAGTAATAATATGAATAGTATACAATATTTATTCACTTTTTTACTATAAATCATCACGGCTCTTTCATTTAAAACGGGGGGAGTGTCTTTCAAGAATGTTGTTATTTTATAGCGTGGATGAGGGTGATTTTATAGTCTATCTCAGGCTTCTTCGAAGCTGCACAGATTGTTGGCGGGACACCTTTCGACACTGTACAACTTTTTGATTTTCAAAGAAATAAAGCGGATAAAAATTTAGTCAAGCGACAGATTTTCCGTAACTTTATAAAGTAATAATCAAACAGTTATGCGAAAAATCGTACCACATTAAAAATGAGCATTTAAGAAAAGAAAATGAACGAATCGGAATGACACAAGATATGTGTCCACATTATCGGAAAAGTAGATTTTGGGGTCTGCATACGGTTCTGCAAATAAAAACAATCCGGTGAATCACCGGATTGTCGTTTCATATCGTAGTCCCGAGCAGAATCGAACTGCTATCTAAAGTTTAGGAAACTTCCATTCTATCCGTTGAACTACGGGACCGTTTCAGAAGCAGGTGCTTACTCGGCACTCTTCTGGATGATCTGGCGACCTCTGTAGTAGCCGCACTCAGGGCAGACTCTATGATACATTACAGTCGCGCCACAATTTGAACAAGTAGCCAAAGTAGGGACTACAGCCTTATCATGTGTTCTTCTTTTGTCTCTTCTCTGTTTGGAGACTTTGTGTTTCGGATGTGCCATCTCTTATTATTCTTTTATTACTTTTACTCTTCAATTTCCAAAAAGACCGCCAAGGACCGAGAAAGGATTGCCGCCATCATCACTCCCGGTGACCTTTATGCCCGATTCCAGGTACCTCAGCACTTCAGGATCGCATTCGCCATCCGGATGAGTCCGTTTCAGAGGCAGGGACAGGCATACATAGTCGTAAACCACCTGCGAAATGTCGAATACGGAACTTCCTTCACCGACATGCACCACTTCCCTGTCCTGCTTTCCGTCATCCTCACGTCCCCCGTCACCGGATCTGATACACAGACGGGCTTCAGCCCCGACAGGGATGCGCAGAAGTCCCAAACATCTGTCACATTCCACAGACACATGACCGCTTATGGTACAGTCGATTTCGATATCCTGTCCAGCCTTCCAGGCTTCCGTCAAGACATGAAGCGACGCGTCCTTGATGTCTTTATTGTCAAATCTTTCAAAAAACTCTTTCCCGACATCCATGCCGGACTCCCGTCTTGCATGGGTCAATCCATTTAAAGGTATTATAAATTTACTGTCATCCATAACCCGTAAATAGATTCGAGCGTGCAAAGATAGGAATATTTTTTATAAAATCAATCCAAATTGCCGCTTTTTCTTTTCCTTTCTGTCTCGTCAAGGATAATCTTCCTGATTCTCATCGATTTAGGAGTAACCTCCACGAGCTCGTCTTCCTGAATATATTCAAGGGCTTCTTCAAGAGAGAAGACTATCGGAGGAGGAAGCATGACTTTGTCATCGCTGCCTGAAGCCCTCATGTTGGTAAGCTTCTTGGTCTTGCAGATATTTATATTGAGGTCTCTTTCGCGCGTATGCTCCCCTACGACCTGGCCGGCATAGATCTCGTCTCCAGGATTCACGAAGAAACGGCCTCTGTCCTGCAGTTTATCCATGGAATAGGCTACTGCAACCCCTGTCTCCAGCGATACGAGAGACCCGTTCGTCCTTTTCTCGATCTCTCCTTTATATGGCTCATAGCCTTTGAAGCGGTGCGCCACGATAGCTTCTCCCTGTGTAGCGGTAAGAAGATTGCTTCTGAGTCCCATGAGACCGCGGGCAGGAATATCGAAGTCCAGCCTTGTACGGTCACCTTTCGTATCCATATGGATCAGGGCACCTTTCCTCCTTGTGGATATCTCTATGGCCTTTCCCACCGATTCTTCCGGAACCTCGATCGTAAGATTCTCGACAGGTTCGCATCTCTGGCCGTTTATGGTCTTGTCCAGGACTTTCGGCTGTCCCACCTGCAGTTCGAAGCCTTCCCTTCTCATGGTTTCAATCAGCACGGACAGATGGAGCACGCCCCTTCCGTAAACGATGAAGGAATCAGCGTTCGGGCCCGGCTTGACTCTCAGCGCAAGATTCTTTTCCAGTTCTTTTTCAAGGCGTTCCTTCAGATGCCTTGAAGTCACGAATTTCCCTTCCCTGCCGAAGAACGGAGAATTGTTGATGCAGAAAAGCATGCTCATCGTCGGCTCGTCCACTTCGATAGGCGGAAGCGGTTCAGGATTGTCGAAATCCGCAATCGTATCCCCTATCTCGAATCCGTCCAGACCTACCACTGCACAGATATCGCCGCATTGCACGGTATCGACCTTCGTCTTTCCAAGACCGTCAAAGACCATAAGGTCGCGGATTTTCTGTTTCTGTATGATATCGTAGCGCTTGCACAGGCTTATGTTCATCCCCGACTTGAGTTCGCCCCTGGTTACCCTGCCCACTGCAATACGGCCCACATACGGTGAATATTCAAGTGAAGATATAAGCATCTGCGGAGTACCCGGATTATGTGCGGGAGCAGGGATTACATCTATTATAGTATCGAGCAACGGAGTAATGTCGGAAGTCGGTTTGCGCCAGTCGTATGACATCCAGCCTTGCTTGGCACTGCCATACAGGGTCTTGAAATCCAGCTGGTCGTCCGATGCATCGAGAGAGAACATGAGGTCGAAGACCTCTTCCTGCACCTCGTCAGGACGGCAGTTGGGCTTGTCGACCTTGTTTATCACCACTATCGGCTTCTTGCCCATTTCTATGGCCTTCTGCAGCACGAACCTTGTCTGAGGCATGCAACCTTCAAAGGCATCCACCAGAAGCAGGACACCGTCGGCCATGTTCAGGACACGTTCCACCTCTCCTCCGAAATCGCTATGGCCCGGAGTATCGATCACATTGATCTTTACACCCTTATAAGGAACAGAGACATTTTTGGCGAGGATTGTGATACCTCTTTCCCTCTCGATATCGTTGTTGTCGAGTATCAGTTCCCCCATCTTGTCCTCGCGAGCCTGTTTGGCCTGGTAGATCATCCTGTCGACAAGAGTGGTCTTGCCGTGGTCAACGTGCGCTATAATAGCAATGTTTCTTATTTCCATATAGTTACAAAAAAGGACTGCAAAAGTATAAAATTCTCTAAAGAAAACGAAGTTTTTATATTATTTTTGCGCCAAACTAATCTTCAAATGGCAGAAAAAATCATCATCCTGGACTTCGGTTCACAGGTTACGCAGCTGATAGGACGCAGACTGAGGGAACTCAATGTCTACTGCGAAATCTATCCGTTCAACAAGATACCGGCCCTTGACGAAACCGTAAAGGGAGTAATCCTGTCCGGAAGCCCGTTCTCAGTCAGAGACAGCAAAGCTCCGCAGGCCGACCTTGACGGCATCAAAGGGAAATTGCCCCTTCTGGGAATCTGCTATGGCGCACAGTATATTGCCCATAAGTACGGCGGAGAGGTAGATGCCTCAATAGCAAGGGAATACGGCAGAGCAATGCTGGACATAGCAGACAAGGACTCTCCCCTTCTCAAAGGAGTTACAGACCACTCTCAGGTATGGATGTCGCATGGAGACACGATAGCGAGACTTCCTGAAGGCGGTGAAGTGACGGCATCCACTGCCGATGTGGCAAACGCTGCATATCATATCAAGGGAGAAGACACTTACGCCGTCCAGTTCCATCCGGAAGTATACCACACTGTGGAAGGTCTGAAGATCCTGGAAAATTTCGCCATAGGCATCTGCGGATGCAAGGGAGACTGGACTCCGGCATCGTTCATCGACACCACCATAGCCGACTTGAGGGACAGGCTCGGGGATGACAAGGTGATTCTCGGTCTCAGCGGAGGAGTGGACTCCACAGTGGCCGCAGTCCTGCTGAACAAAGCGATCGGACACAACCTCACCTGTATCTTCGTGAACAACGGACTTCTGCGGAAAAACGAATTCGAAGATGTCCTGGCATCATACAAGGACATGGGACTCAATGTAATCGGGGCTGATGCCTCTGCAGAATTCATAAGCCAGCTCAAAGGTGTCACGGAGCCGGAACAGAAAAGGAAGGTGATCGGGCGGCTGTTCATCGAGACATTCGACAAATACGCCCGCAGCATAGAAAATGCACGCTGGCTTGCACAAGGCACTATATATCCGGATGTAATAGAATCAGCTTCCGTAAACGGACCGTCCTCTACGATCAAATCACACCATAATGTCGGGGGGCTTCCTGAAAAGATGAACCTGAAGATAGTGGAGCCTCTGCGCTCACTGTTCAAGGACGAAGTAAGAAGGGTCGGACGCGCCCTCGGGATCAAGGACGAACTGATCGGCAGGCATCCGTTTCCGGGTCCTTCGCTGGGAATAAGGATTCTCGGGGAAGTCACCGAGGACAAGCTTGCAATATTGCGTGAAGCTGACGATATCTTCATCAGAGGACTGAGGGAATACAGGATAGAAGGTGTCCCTTCCGCATCGGATCCTTCGGTGACGGCGACGAATCTCTACGATTCCATCTGGCAGGCCGGTGCCATGCTGCTCCCTGTCAGAAGCGTTGGCGTGATGGGCGATGAACGGACCTACGAATACACGATTGCCCTCAGGGCCGTGATATCCACTGACGGAATGACGGCAGACTGGGTGCATCTTCCTTACGATTTCATGGCCAAGGTCAGCAACGATATCATAAACAAGGTCCGCGGAGTCAACCGCGTAGTCTATGACATCAGTTCAAAACCGCCTGCAACGATAGAATGGGAATAGAAGCCTGTCAGCCGATCAGGTCTATATTGTCGACTGACTTGTCTTTGCTTACCGGGACGCCGAGCTTTGCGACATCCTTTGCGGATTTCACGATGCTGCGTCCCGAATCCTTTAATTTCGCATTGCACTTGTCATATGCCTCATGAGCATCGTCAAGTTTCCGGCCGAGCACCTCGAAACTCTTCACCAGTTCAGCCACGCGTTCTATCATTCTGGTGGCACCGTCTATGATCTTCTCCTGGTTCCTTACCTGCTCGGTATTGCGCCATGCTATGGTGATCATCCGCAGGAAAGGCATAAGAGTCTCCTCCGTCGTTATCAGCACATTCTTTCCGAAAGCGTCCCTCCAGACATTCGGATCTTCATTGTATGCCAGCTGCAGCGCGGAATAATTTGGGATGAACATCACTGTATAGTCGAGCATCCTGTGCCCCGGTGCAAGATATCCCGAATAATTCTTCCCTGCCAGTCTCCGTACCTGTTCCTTCACCGAAGCCAGATTTCTGGCCGCGGCTTCTTTCCTGGCTGCATCATCAGAGGCCTGCATATAATCCGAGAATGCGGCAAGCGATACCTTGGAATCGATAACCACATCATTGCCGTCAGGGAAATGCACAATATAGTCCGGCCGCATCCTGGCTCCGGAATCGTCGTTCAATATCACATTCCCCTTGCTGTCCCTGAGCGTGAGTTCCCGGTCATAGTTCACTCCTTCTATGAAACCCTCGTTCTCGAAAAGCTTCTCGAGAATGGTCTCGCCCCATATGCCCTGCATCTTGTTCTGTCCTCTGAGGGCGTCTGCCAGATTGTCAGCCTTGGTTCCGATGGATTTTGTATTCTCTTCAAGATTCCTTATGGCATTTGCCAGGCTTTCCTTCATGGCGGATGAAGTTTCCGACTGGGTCTTCTTGTTCGACTCGAAAGCCTCTTTCATGCCTTTGATATCCTTTTCAAGGCCTCCGGTGATATTTGTGAAGGTCTCGTGAGCCTTCCTGTTCAGTTCCTCCTCCCTTTTCCGCAGCAGCTCGTCGGTTTCGGCCTTCATCTCCGATTTCAAGGCCTCTATCTGTCTTCCCAAAGTTTCTGCATGGGTCTTGCGGACTTCATTCAAGGCATTCTCTCCCGACTGGCGGATTTCCGCCTCTATCCTGCGGTGCGATTCCTCCTGGGCTTCAAGCCTGGCCTGGAATGAACGTATCTCCGCATCCTTGGAAGCGATGGCATTTTCCTTCTCTTTCAGTCTTGAAGAGAGAAGGGCATAGACTACAAAGGCAGATACCGCAGCCGCGGCCACTGCTACTGCACACAGAAGCAAGATATTCATTCCTTATACCAGTTTTTATATTCAAGATATCCCATGGCATTATCACATGCCATGGCCGTAACTGCCGGAGATCCGTCTTTTACCTTGCGGGCAGGCACTCCTGCATAGACTCCCGGAGAAAGTTCCGAACCTGCCAGGACTACGGCACCGGCAGCTATGACTGTCCCGTCCGGAACCGCTGCGTTATCCATTACGACTGCTCCCATGCCGATCAGGACCTTGCTGCCGACTGTAGCTCCATGCACCACCGCATTATGCCCTATGGAGACATCGTTCCCGATCTTCACCGAGGATCTGCCGTTCGTGGCATGCATGACAGCCCCATCCTGGACATTCACCCTGTCTCCGAGAACGATACTGCCGACATCTCCTCTCAGTACAGCCCCATACCAGATGCTGCAGTCGTCACCGACGGTTACATCACCTATCAGGACTGCATTATCGGCTATGAACGCATTCTTGCCGATGACCGGCATCCGGCCGTTCAGTTCTTTAACGATCATGGTTCTGCCAGCCTTTTGCGATATTTTCAGCAATCATTTTCACAAGACGTTCACGGGCCTCGACCGATGCCCAGGCTGTATGCGGAGTCATGGAAAACCTCTCCGGATGTCTGATTACGGATAAGGCATCCGCGACCTTGAGCGGTTCTGAAGAATACACGTCCATGGCGGCACCGGCAATCCGGCCTTCATCGACTGCCTTTGCAAGAGCCGCTTCGTCCACTATGCCTCCCCTGCCCATGTTCACGATCACTGCATGAGGTTTCATGGCAGAAAGTTCCTTCTCGCCCACAAGTCCTGATGTCATACTGTTCAGAGGGGCGTGTACGGATACGATATCAGCTTCAGCCATCAGTGTCGCAAGCGGCACGCTCGGATAGTCATGGCAGTGCGATGTCCCTGATGTCGAATAATATATCACCTTCATTCCGAAGGCTTCAGCCACCTGTGCCACCCTCCGCCCTATCGTTCCCATGCCGATGATACCCATCGTCTTGCCCGAAAGCTCAAAGAACGGCAATGAAACGTCAGTGAACGTGCCGCTCCACGAATAATGTCCGGTTTTGACCTTGGCGTCATAATACGGGAGATGCCCGACAAGACTCAATATATGCATGAAAGTGGACTGTACTACAGACTCGGTGGAATAACCGGCTACATTCCTGACAGGAATCCCTTTCCGGGCAGCATAGTCCAGATCGATGTTGTTCACGCCTGTCGCAGCCTCACATATCAGTTTCAGCCCTGGTGCCGCATCCATAAGGACGCTGTCCACCTTGACTTTGTTGATTATGAGTACATCACAGTCGGAAACCCGTTCCAGGGCTTCCTCAGGAGAAGAGGTCGGCCACAGGACAAGGTCGCAGACAGCCTCTATCGGGGCAAAAGACACGTCGCCCAAAGTGGCGGCATCCAGAAATACAGCTTTCATATCATATTGTCTCCATATCAGAACTCAACATCCACCCCTGGCGTCCGTCTGCCAGCTCTATGTTCCGCCAGTCCCCTACTTCATCGAGGATGAGCACTTTCGTCCCTTCGTGCAGTATGAAAAGATCCGTCGACGTTTCAGAAGACGGAGAACTCTTCACGGACACCACCGGAGTCATGATTATGGCTCCGTCCTTTCTGGAATAATCACTCTTCTGCCAGAAAGAGAAGGACAGGGAAAAGACAGTCAAGACCAGGAATACAAGCGCACAGAAAAATCCGGTGCGTCTCAATGACAAGGACATGGAAAGGAACAGCATCAGAAGAGACGCCGCCAGCAAGGCGAAGAATACGATTCCCATGACAGCCCATGTGTCTGAATCCAAAGTGTAGCACAATGACCGCACCCATGTCTTCAGAATGAACTCCGGTACAGGCTCTATCCTGTCCTGCACAAGTTCCGAAGCCACCTCCTTATTGTATCTGGCATCGGAATACGACGGATCCAGTTTGAGGGAACGCTCATAGTAAAGCATCGCTCTGGCCACATCCCCTTCCTTGTAATACGCATTCCCGAGATTGCAATACAGGGCGGAGGATTCCAGTCCAAGATTTTCGATTGCAGAATACGACTCCACAGCCTCAGCCCACAAGCCTTCGGAATATGCGGCATTGGCAGCATTGAACAATGAATCCACGTATGCATCCGCTCCTGAAGCGGCTGACGGAGTCAGAAGGAGCATGACAACTACCGCTGCACCTGCTCCTGCCCCGGTTTTCCTGTTCTTCATATATGAATCTATAGAGGTAATGACTTCTACCGCGTCCTGATAATGGGCGGCCATGGCCTTGTTTCCCTGGTCCGGAGAATATCTGGCGAACTCACAGGCATCCACGATTTCCACAAAACGGCTCTTCACCTCATCCGGCACCCCTGCCTTGGACAGTTCTTCCGCAATCCTCTCCTTGGACAAATCGGTGACAGACATGTTGAGTTTGTCGGAGACGTAACCTATAAGGGCTTTGTGAAGTTCCTCGTAGAAAGCTGAATACAGATTCTGCTCAAGATATCCGGAAGCCTTGTGAAGCCGTTTCCTGGCCATCTTCGTAGCTCCCCGGTTCTTCGAGCCCACCACATCGGCGCGGCGTGCAGCCAATGCAGTCAGGCTGAAATACGCCAGGACACCGCACAGGGCGACCAGAGCCATTGTCACCCAGAATGCGGCCGAACCTGCAAAGAAATCACCTTTGGCGGCCATTCTGGAATCCTTGGTGTTGATGAAACGTATATCCCGGTTGAGATTCTTGACTCCACGCTGTATGACACTTGGGGATGAAACGGCGGCCGGGGCATCGGATTCATTTCCCTTGAACACGGAAAACGGAATGACCGGAGTTTCCACCGTGACGTAACGTCCTGCGTCTATATCATAATAGCTGTATTTTATCGGAGCAATCGCGAAGTCCCCGGCACTGCGCGGAATGAAAGGAAACTCGTAAGTCTTGCTTCCGGATACGCCGCCTGAAGCCTTGTCGACAGACTCGGACACTTTCGTATCGTAGACCTCGAAATCAGGAGGAAAGACGATGTCAGGCTCTCCGAGCAGCGAGACATTTCCTCTTCCGCTTATCTTCACTGTCAGAGAGGCTGCCTCGTGCGTGCTGAGGGAATCCTTGCTCAACTGTGCGGAAATGCTGAATTTACCCACTCCGCCCTTGAATGATGCCGGTGCCCCCGACGGCAAGGCCGAGACATTGATTGTATAAGACGGTGTGGATATACGTTTCCTTACGGTCCTGTATTCATCGAAGAACTCGTCGAAAAGGCTCACACTCCCGCTCGACACTGTCCTGACATTCACCAGACAGACCAGTTCCGCCGGGTCAATGGTCATCTTACCGGCCTGCTGCGGAATAAGTATGTACTTCCTGAGCAAGGCAGTGTTGTATATCTTGTCGTTCCTGCTTTCCCGATGGAATTCGATGTTTGTCGGAGCCTCGATCTCCTGATTCCAGAATCCGTTGAAGGAAGGGAACCTGGCATCTTCGAACCCGGCGATGTTCACCCTCTGGTACAGTTTAAGGGTAGCCACTATCGGTTCTCCCACCACGACATTCCGCTTGCTGAATGTCAGGGAAAGGAAGAGATTGTCATCTGAAATATCCAGTGACGACTGGCTGGAACCGGATGCCCCTGTACCCGACTGCGAAGAATTGCCTTCAGCCACGACAGAGATCCTGGCAGGGCTTGTAGAGAATTTCTTGCCTTTTACCGTTATGCTTGCCGCCGGAATGGTGAATGTCCCGGTCTTTTTCGGGGTAAGGATATAGGTATATGTGAACTGCGATGACCTGGTCCTTTTCCCGTTGATTATCTGCACACTTGTCGAACGGCCCTGCTGAGGCCCCCACACCAGCTGAAAATCATCTCCCTGGGACCATTCGAATCCCGAGGGAGAATTCTCCCCTTCATAGATGAATGTCACATTGAACTGCTCGTCAAGCGACACAACATCCGGCACTTCCACCCTGAGCTGGGCAGTCATGACAAATGCATTGAAGATGACTAGAAGCGTCAGCAATAATTTCTTCATATATAGTCTCTCCCGTATTTTACCAATTCTTTTCTTTCTGTCTGGACTTCATGACTGCGGCCTTTTCCTTCTTGACCTTGTCCTGGGTTTCCTTTTCCTTGGCCATAATGGCATTCAGCATCTGCTGGGCAGCCTGAGGACTGATCTGTGGCTGGGCCTGAGGTGATGAACCATCATCCTGTCTGTCATCATTCCCGTTCCGGTTGTTCTGATTGTCATTATTATTGTCCTGATTGTCGTTCTGGTTGTTCTGGTTATCCCGGTTATCCTTGTTGTCCTGATTATCCTTATTGTCTTTGTTGTCCCGGTTATCCTGATCATTCCGGTTGTCCTGATTGTCCTGCTGATCCTGGAGTTTCTTTCTGGCATAAATGTAATTCTCCTTTGCATCAAGGTCTCCGGGGTTCCTCAGGAGAGATTCGCGATAGGCATCGACTGCAGCCTTGTAATCCTCTACAGCGACAGCCATATTGCCGAGATTATAAAAGTAGTCGGAGGCATAGGCTGACCCGTCGGCACCGGCTGCAGCTGAATCGAGTATGGCCTTGCCTTCCTGCGGTTTATCCAGCCGGTAGAGAGCATTGGCAAGATTATAGGTGGCGGCAAATGATGTCGAATCCCTTAGAAGCGCCTTCTGGTAATCCACGACCGCCTCCTTGAATTCACCGTCCTTGAAATGCCTGTTTCCTCTCCTTACATCCTTCCTGTCCGACTCCCGGGCCGACAGTCCGACTGTCCATCCGCATGTCAGGAGGACTGTCAGAATCATATATGCCGATAATTTCATAAATCCAGATAATTAAAGTCTATGACGTCAGTTCGACGAATTGATATTGCTCAGAAGATGTCTTCCGGCTTTCCTTTCACCGATCAGCATTTCCACGACAAGCAGTGCAAGAGCGATGGCGAAGAAATACATGTACTGTTCATCAAATTCCTCGAAAACCACTGAGTTGAACATCTCTTCATCCATCTTCTTGATATCGTCCACGATCGGATTCAGGCCGAATTCACTCATCCCGGCCCTCACGTATGCCCCGTTGCCGGCAGAAGCAATCTCGCGCAACGTCTGTTCGTCAAGCCTCGAGACCACGATGTTGCCGTCCTTGTCCTTGAGAAGTTCCCCGTTATAAGGGATCGGCTTGCCTTCCGGGGAGCCGACACCTATGGTGAATACCTTGATGCCCATCTCGGCAGCTTGCTTCGCTGCAGCTACAGGATCGTCTTCGTGGTTTTCGCCGTCAGTTATGACTATAATGGCCCTGCTCCTCTCGCTCTGGGCGCTGAAACTTCTGATGCAGGTGTTTATGGCCTCTCCCAGAGCTGTTCCCTGCACTGGGACGGACTCTGTGTTTATACTGTTCAGGAACATCTTCGCCGAGGCATAATCCGTAGTGACCGGCAGCTGGACAAACGAAGTTCCCGCGAACACCACAAGACCTATCCTGTCATCCCGGAGCTTGTCCACCAGACTTGAAATCGCCAGTTTTGCCCTTTCAAGCCTGTCGGGGGAATAATCCTCGGCAAGCATGGAATTGGAAACATCAAGCGCTATCATTATCTCTACCCCCTTGATCTTCCGCTCTTTCAGTTTCGCCCCTATCTGCGGCCGTGAAAGACCTATCACAAAGAAAAAGAAGGCCAATGCGAACAAGGTCACCCTTATCCATCCTTTTGATCCCGAAACAGACGGCATCAGTCCTGTCACAAGTCCGGAGTCACCGAATTTCCTTATCCTGCGGTTGCGCAAATGCCGCATCAGAGCGTATGACAGGAAGAACAACGGGACCAGAAGAAGCAATATAAGGTAATATGCTTGAGCAAAATTAATCATCACAACCTCCTTTTTTACGGCAGACGCCTGAAGATGAATACCCTGAGCAGGAATTCAAGCAGCAAGGCGGCCAGAGCTATGACTGCATAGCGGCTGAAAAGCTCCTTATATACCGGAAAGCTGTCCACAGTCGTCCGCACTTTCTCCATCTTGTTGATTTCGCTGTATATCTCCATGAGTTTCGTATTGTCCGTCGCACGGAAATATTTTCCTCCCGTCTCTTCGGCAATCGTCCGGAGAAGCTCTTCATCTATCTCCACCTTTACTTTCTGTATGTCCACTCCCCAAGGGGTCATTACCGGATACGGAGCCACACCCTCCGCACCGACCCCGATCGTATATACACGGACACCGTATGTCTTGGCTATCTGTGCAGCCATCTGAGGGGTGATCTCCCCTGAATTGTTCACTCCGTCCGTCAGCAGGATGACCACACGGCTCTTTGCATCGGAATCCTTCATTCTCGCCACAGCCGTAGCCAGTCCGTTCCCGATGGCAGTACCGTCTTCTATCAGATCTGTCTGGACCTCCTTCATAAGGTTGATCAATGTAGCACGGTCTGTAGTCATCGGACATTGCGTAAAGCTTTCCCCGGCAAACACTACGATACCTATCCTGTCGTATGGCCTCTGGGCGATGAATTCTATGGCGATGTCTTTTGCGGCACTCAGACGGTCAGGAGTGAAATCCCTGGCAAGCATACTCGTGGATACGTCCATGGTCAGCATGATGTCTATACCCTCCGAATCCACTCTTTCCATCTGTCCTGAAGACCGGGGTCTGGCGATGGCCAGTATGATCGTGGACAAGGCAAGGATCCTGAGTGCAAAAGGAAGATGCCTGAGTACGGAAAATGCAGTCCTGCCTGATTCCATCCACGGAGTGAGGATGGAAACCCTCAGATGAGGGGCTCTCTGCCTCCATTCCAGATATATGTAATGCAGGATAAGCAGCAGCGGCAGGAATTCCAGCCACAATATTTCGGGATATTCAAAAAACATGGCCTACTCCTCCTTTGTCTCAGCATGCGGAACCGTTTCAGCAGATTCGGTATCCAGTTCTTCCTGATATGTCATGGTCACGAATTTGACGGCGGCAGGGACTGCTGCGGCATTCTCCGTCTGGGAAGCCACATATTTGGCGAACTTCACATAATCAGCCCTTTCAAAAAGATCCTTAGCCTCTTCATAAAGATCAGGACGGATATCCTTGCCTTTCAGGCCGTCGAATATCTCTTTCGTAGTCATCTCCATGGCGGAGATGCCGAACATCGAAGCTATGTATTCCCTCAATGCATCTGTAACCCCGGAATAGAAAGCCTTCTGCTTCTCCGGAGCCCAATAGGAATCGCCTCTGAATCTGTCGAGTTTCCTCAGAGCAGTGATATGCGCCGGTTCTTTCCTTGCGGACTCTTCGGCGCTCCGCCTGATATATTTTCTTATCAGGAATATCGACAGAAGGACAAGCAGAGCCAGCAGGACGGCACCTGCAAGATAAGGAAGTATCTCCCTGAACGTGACCGGGTACTGTATCTGGCCCTTGATGTCATGCACCTTGAATCCTGTGGTATCCACCGGCATGGTCCTGACATCGAGAATCTTCGGGGAGAATGACAGTGTGTCGGTCCGCCCTTCCGGGGAAATCCTTATGACATATAACGGCGGAAGTTCATACCGGCCTTCATCAAATGATGTGATTGTCACGCTTCCTCTGAGATTCATCAGTTCCGGAGATTTCTTCCGGCCCTTCAGGACTTTCACCGTATCTATCTTCCACGGGGACACGACTTCGACGCCTTCACAGAACCCTTTGGAGAAATCCTGGAACATGAACCCCGTTCCGGCCTTGACCTCATCAAGTTCGAACCCGTACTCAAGCTGGTCGGCTATAAGCACGGAATCCCTTTCCTGCAGCGGTCTGAGGAATGCCTCACCGGACTCTATCAGAGCACCCTGAGTCCGGGCACCTGCAACAGCCATGACGGCCGGCAAAAGAATGGACAGCAAAGACAATCTATATACTGACTTCATATTATCTTGTTTGGAAGAAAGCCATTAATCCTTTAACATAATCGCTGTCGGTAGAGATGCTTACGTTGTCTACCTTGTATTTCAGGAACAGTTTTGCGGATGCTGCGGACAGTCTGGCGAACCACTCCGCATATGCAGTCCTCATGTTCCTGTCGGAAGTATTTACCCAGGCTGTCTGCATAGTCTCCGAATCCTTCACATGGACAAGCCCGATGTCAGGAAGTTCCCTTTCCCTCGGGTCGTGGACTTCTATGACGGAAAGATCGTGTCTGTTCACGGCTACTTTCAAGGCATCCTCATAAGCCGGATTCCCTTCCTTGTCCACATCAAGCAGATCAGACAGCAGAAATGCAGTGCATCTTTTCTTGATGGCATTGGTCAGGAACCTCAGAGCCTCACCTATGTCAGTACCGTTGTTTTCAGGCTGGAATTCGAGAATCTCCCTGATTATGTGAAGAAGATGGCTGCGTCCTTTCTTCGGCGGGATGAACTTCTCGACACGGTCGCTGAAGAACATGGCCCCGACTTTATCATTGTTGATGATCGCAGAAAAGGAAAGCACCGCCGCGATTTCCGCAATCATATCCCTCTTGTTCTGTCCGGATGTCCCGAAAAGCCCCGAACGGCTGATATCGATCAGAAGCACCACGGTCATTTCCCTCTCCTCTTCAAATACCTTTATGTATGGGGACCTCATCCTCGCCGTAACATTCCAATCCATGTTACGAACATCATCACCGTACTGGTATTCGCGGACCTCGCTGAAAGTCATGCCGCGTCCCTTGAATGCAGAATGATACTCCCCGGCAAATATCTGATGCGAAAGGGCTTTTGTCCTGATTTCTATTTTACGGACCTTCTTCAGAAGGTCATTGGCATCCCTGTTCTCCATTATGGAACCTCTACTGCATTGATCACTTCAGCTATGATGTTCTCGGGAGATACATTCTCCGCTTCAGCTTCGTATGTAAGGCCGATCCTGTGACGGAGGACTTCATTGCATACCGCTCTGACATCCTCCGGAATCACATAGCCGCGCCTCTTTATGAAAGCATACGCTTTGGATGCCATGGACAGGGATATGCTCGCACGCGGAGAACCTCCGTATGCTATGAGATCCTTCAGTTTTGACAGGCCGTAATCCTCAGGTGTCCTTGTGGCATAGACGATATCTACGATATACCTCTCGATCTTCTCGTCCATATAGACATCCCTGACCACTTTACGGGCCTTGATGATATCCTCGGGCTTCAGCACCGGGGCGGCTTTCGGGAACTCTCCGCTGTTGTTCATCCTCACGATGAGTTTTTCCTCCTCCTTTTTCGGATAGCTGACCACGACCTTGAGCATGAAACGGTCCACCTGTGCCTCCGGAAGAGGGTATGTACCTTCCTGCTCGATCGGGTTCTGGGTCGCCATCACCAGGAACGGCTCCGGAAGACTGAAAGTCTCGTCACCAATGGTCACCTGACGTTCCTGCATGGCTTCAAGCAAAGCCGACTGGACTTTCGCAGGAGAGCGGTTTATCTCATCGGCAAGGACGAAATTCGCGAATATCGGCCCTTTCTTTATCTGGAACTGTTCGCTTTTCTGCGAATAGATAAGTGTACCTATTACATCGGCAGGAAGAAGGTCCGGAGTAAACTGGATTCTACTGAACTTGGCATCGATTGCAGAAGACAACGTATTGATGGCAAGCGTCTTGGCCAATCCAGGGACACCTTCCAGAAGAATATGTCCATTTGCCAGAAGACCTATCAGGAGATTTTCCACAAGATGTTTCTGACCTACTATGACCTTGTTCATCTCCATGGTAAGGATATCTACAAACGAGCTCTCCTGCTGGATGCGGTCATTCAATTCCTTGATATTGATATTGTCCATAAAATATTAATATTTATTTTTGCACACAGATTCTGCAAATTTAATCATTATTCCCATAAGTTAATGCGATATTCAGTCAGACTGTCATATAATGGCTCAGGTTTCTGCGGATGGCAGATACAGCCTTCGGATCCATCAGTCCAGGAGTCGCTCCAGAACGCTCTTTCCAGAATCCTCGGAACGGAAATCAGTGTCACCGGAGCAGGACGTACGGATACAGGAGTGAATGCGGTGAACTATGTGGCACATTTCGACATGCCGGAAAAGCTCACCGTAGAGCCGGAGGTTTTGAAATACAAATTGAATGCCATCCTTGGCAGAGAGATTGCAATCCACGAAGTACTTCCCGTCAGCGAAGACTTCCATGCAAGATTTTCAGCGACTTCGCGGGAATACCGTTATCTGCTGCACAGGAAAAAGGATCCGTTCATGAATGCGTTTTCCTGGTACTGCAGATACGCGCTGGACTTGGACGCCATGAACAAAGCCGCCTCCTTCCTTCTCGGGACACACGATTTCAGATGCTTTGAAAAGACCGGCGGCAACAACAAGACTTCTGTCTGTACGGTCCATGAGGCCGGATGGCGAACCTACAGGCCCCAGCATTCCGACCTGCTCGGGTTCCCGTACGTGGACGGGGACTACATTGTCTTCACTGTCAGGGCCGACAGATTCCTCAGGAACATGGTCAGGGCCATCGTCGGCTCTCTTGTGGATGTAGGCAGAGGAAGGAGGGAACCTGAATGGATAAGGGAACTGGTTGAGGGGGGCGTCCGGTCCGATGCCGGCGAATCCGTACCGGGACATGCGCTTTTCCTGACGGAAATAACATATTAAATAAGACTCCGGTCAATCTCTGTGACGGAACAAGTTCCGGCATCAGCCCGCAGGGCCGCGGCATAGCCGCGAAGACTCCCCTGAAAGGGGTCGTGGACGAAGTCTGCGGGGGTTGAGAGGATACAGTCTTCCAGGGAAGACTCCGGTCAATCTCTGTGACGGAACAAGTTCTGGCACAGAGATTGACCGATACCCCCTCCGCTTGAAAAACCCTCCCCGCACTGACATTTTGTCAGTCCAGGAGGATTATAAATTATAGGGAAACAATTATTATGAAGGAAATCAAAGACTTTTTATCTCCATCCGGAACTGAAGTGAACATAATTCCAGTCCTTCAGGGAGACGGATTCATGAAAATAGACGAAAAGGAACTGCCTGATTCCCTCCCTTTGCTCGCATTGAGAAACGCAGTGTTGTTCCCCGGGACAATATACCCGATTACCATAGGGAGAGAAAAATCCATAAAACTGATAGAAGACGCCGAAAAGAACAACACTTTCATTGGGGCAGTCCCTCAGAACGACGTATCGGTGGAGGACCCGAAAAAAGAGGATCTATATGAATTCGGAACAGTAGCCAAGATTCTGAAGACGCTTGAGATGCCTGACGGGACCATCACCGCCATTCTCCAGGGATTCAAGAGGTTCAGCATAGATGCCGTGACAGAATACGAACCGTACATGCTCGGTCTCGTACATTATCTGCCTGACTCAACCCCTGACAACAATGACAAAAATGTCAGGATGATAGCAGAATCCCTGAAAGAAAAGGCAATCTCTGTCATACGCATGTCGTCCTATGTCCCGAAGGAAGCGGCATCTGCCCTGAAGTCTATCGACAGTTTCGAATTCCTTGTGAACTTCATCGCCACGACTGTGGAAGTGGAAAATTTCGATGACAAGATACACCTTCTCCAGTACGGTGACCTGAAGACAAGGGGCATGAAGCTGCTTGCAGTGCTTGACACTCAGATAGAACTGCTTAAGATCAAGCAGGATATAAACCAGAAGGTCAAGATGGAAATAGACCAGCAGCAGAGGGAATATTATCTCAACAGCCAGCTCAAGACCATACAGGAAGAACTCGGGATGGACGAAATGGAGGAATTCGAGAAACTCCGCGCCCGTGCCGAGGAGAAAGTATGGCCTGCATCGGTGCAGGAGATCTTCGAAAAGGAGATGGCCAAACTTGAAAGATACAATCCGAGTTCCCCTGACTACAGCATCCAGTACAATTATATCCAGTTCATGCTGGATCTTCCATGGGGCGAAATGTCCCAGGACAATCTGGACCTGAAACATGCCCAGAAAATCCTGGATGAAGACCATTTCGGTCTGGAGAATGTCAAGGACAGGATCATAGAATATCTTGCAGTGCTGAAACTGAAGGGAGACATGAAATCCCCTATCCTGTGTCTGTACGGGCCTCCGGGTGTCGGAAAGACCAGCCTCGGGAAATCCATCGCCCGCGCACTCGGGCGGAAATATGTCAGGATCGCACTTGGCGGCGTCCATGACGAATCCGAAATCAGAGGGCACCGGAAGACCTACATCGGGGCTCTGCCGGGCAGAATATTGAACGCCATCAACAGAGCCGGGACATCCAATCCTGTCATAGTGCTGGATGAAATAGACAAACTCAGCACGGATATCAAGGGAGACCCGTCATCGGCGCTGCTTGAAGCTCTCGACCCGGAACAGAACACGACGTTCCACGACAATTACCTGGACATCGACTACGATCTTTCCAATGTGCTGTTCCTGACCACGGCGAACACGACATCCACCATCCAGCCGGCCCTGCGTGACAGGATGGAAATGATAAACGTGACAGGCTATCTCGCTGAAGAGAAAATGTCCATTGCCAAGGAATATCTTATCCCCAAGCAGCTTGAAGAGCACGGTCTGAACAAGAAGGAACTCAGGATTGACAAGAGTTGTCTCGAAAAGATAATAAGCGACTACACCAGGGAATCGGGAGTCCGTGGTCTGGAAAAGCAGATCGCCAAGATAGCCAGGGTGACAGCCAAGAAGATAGCTCTCGGGAACGACTATCCGAAAGTCCTGAAGAAAGAGCA
>CALVDT010000080.1 GCA_944326385.1 uncultured Bacteroidales bacterium
TGGCGAAAGCGATGTTCACGGCCCTGAAAGTGTTCTCCACGACCTTGGTCATTTCTGCAGTGCGGATATCCGTGACTACGATTTCACCCTGACAGAATGATGCATAGTACTCCTTCACTTTCTCGCCTACCTCGCGGCTGTCCGCTCCGATAGTGCGGTTATTATGGAGAAGCTCATACACCATATTTCCCGGAATGATCCTTTCCGGAGCATGCACCAGATGAATATCTTCGCCTATCTTGAATCCTCTGGCCTTGATGACAGGACGCACGAACTTGTCTATGGTACCCGGTGACACAGTGGACTCGATGACTACTGTAGCCCCTTTCGAACACACGTTCATCACATCTTTCACAGCCTCCACGACATAGCAGGCATCCACTTTTTTCGAGAATTTATCGTACGGCGTAGGAACAGACACTATATAGACATCCGTTTTCTGGTATTCTGTCGTAAACCTGATTCCCGACGAGAGAGCAGCCTTGAACAGTTCGTCAAGCCCGTCTTCCTTGAAAGTCGTCTTTCCGGCATTCAAAGTATCGACAAGATCTTTGTTGTAATCCGTACCGATTACTTCCACCCCATGAGAGGCCATCATCAGGGCTGTAGGAAGCCCAATGTAGCCAAGTCCGATTACGTTAATCATAATATCTTAAATTTAATTTTATATTCCGATAATGTCTCTTTATCCTTAAAACAGCATGTTATTCTTTATACCCCTCTGCTGAATGGACATGCCTGCGCTGCATAAGCCGGATTCTGTAGCTGAGGAACATATGCATCAGAGTCCAGAGGAGGATGTCGACAAGAAGGAGTATGTTTATGTTGATATACTTGATCAGGAAGATGTTGAACAGGAAGAACACCAGCGATATGCCGATAATGGTGTGTCTTGCCTGTCCTATGGTCATGCCGATGGCGAGAAATTTATGGTGGATATGGCAGCGGTCCGGAGTGAACGGATTACGGTGTCTTGCGATACGGTGACAGAAGAGCCTGACGACATCGAGAATCGGCACCAGAAGAATCGCCAGAGCATAAACAAAATAATATGGTTGCTCTGATGATGTGCCGGGATCCTGATGTGCAAAGATAGCTCCTTTAATGGTGAAAGCTGCAATTATGTAGCCAATGGTCAATGATCCTGCGTCTCCCATGAATATCTTTGTTCTTTTGTTTGAGGTGCCGTAGACATTGTAGATATAGAACGGGAGTAAAGCACCCAATGAAGCCATGGCAATCACAGAATAGCTGAAAAGCTCTTCTTTTATGAACAACACAGCGAATACCGTTATCCCAAGGATGCACAGACCGGAGGCTAAACCGTCGATTCCGTCTATCAGATTGATTGCATTGATTATCAAGACTATTACTATCACTGTGAAAGGTATTCCGACGAATGCAGGTATCTGATGGATGCCGAGAATGCCATAAAAATTGTTGATCCACAATCCTGAAGCGCATAACAGACAGGCAGATATGATCTGAACCGGAAATTTCACTTTATATGAGAGACCCACAAGATCATCGGTGACACCTGCCATGTACAGGAACATGGCTCCTGCTGCTCCATACATGATCTCTGTAGTGTGGCCTGCAGGAAAAAGTCCTTCAGTCATGACGTTTGCAAATCCGAGTACGATGAATGTAGCAATCATGATTCCCGGAAGAAAAGCGACACCTCCCAGACGGGGAACCTGGCCGGTATGGACCTTTCGGTAATCAGGGACATCGAACAGTTGCTTCTCAAACGCTATCCTGATAATGGCAGGAATAGCGATTACTGTCAGAACAAGACAGATGAGAAACGACATCGGCAGAAAAGCCCAATAAAAATCTAAATCCATGACAAATTAAGGTTAGTCGGTTCAACACACATATCCATTACTGTAAATACACATCCTAGGGTCACCCGGCCACCGTGGCCGTGCGGATATCAAGGGTATGCTGCGCCTTTGGGGCGGCCTTTTCTGCGCTATCCAGCAGCAAAATCGAGCAGAGCATGAATATTAAATAAAAGTTCAAACAAGTTCCAGTTCATCTTCCGGGATATAGCTTGTGGCTATGGCAAGCATGCCGGGAAGTTCCACCATCACACGTCTCGAACGCTTCACGCGTATCACGACGCCTTCCACTCCTGCAAACGGACCGGATTTCACCCTCACTTTCATTCCGGTCCTGAGTTTCGAGTTCACCTCGAAAAGATATACAATGTCCTCAAGTCTGGCTTCCGAGACTGTAATGAAGTCCTCCATCGCCTTGTCCGGCACCGTCAGAGGTTCACGGGTGGACTTGTCCCACAAATAACTGACAAATTCCCTGAGTCCTTTCTCCCGGAGGATCATGTCAAGTTCAGCCCTGCCCGACTTCACGAAACACAGATTATTCACTGCAGGGACTGTCTTTACAGTCTTCTTGCCACATTTCACTTCACACTTCACTGTCATCGGCACGAAACATTCAAATCCCGAATCCTGCAGGATACCCTTGACCTTCAGCTCTCTGGAATAGGTGACTCGCAAAGGATACCAGCTCGGGGACTGTCTATTCCGTACTTCCGTAGCCATAGCCGTAACCATAACCGTAGCCGTAACGGCCATAGCCGTATTTCCGCGGTCCGGTCTCGACGCCGTTCAGGGCCACGGTCATCCTCGGAAAGACACCCTTTTGCACAATCTCTTCCACCATAGGCAAAGCCCTCTTGTCCATGAGCCCCGACCTGATCACAAACAGAGTCAGATCTGCAGTGCCGGCTATGATGGCGGTATCAGCCACCATGTCTATAGGAGGGCAATCGAGGAATATATAATCGTATTTTGTCTTCAACGCCTCTACCAAAGAGCTGAACCTGTCCGAAATCAGAAGTTCCGACGGGTTCGGAGGCAGAATACCGGACGGGAAGACATCCAGATTCTCCTTCACTGTCACGGCGATGGATGCGTAATCATCCGTATTGCCAGAAAGGTACATGGAAAGTCCCTTGCCTTTCAGATGGAAAACCTTGCTGAGTGTCCCCTTCCTGAGATCGAGGTCGAGGATGGCGACTCGGGCACCCTTTATCGCCATGGTCGCAGCGAGGTTCATGGAGACGAAGGTCTTTCCGCTTCCGGGATTGAACGAAGACACCAATATCACCTCCGGGCCTTTGTCTTTCCCGAGCATGAAGTCAAGATTGGTACGCATCACACGGAAAGCCTCGTTCATCATGTCCCGGCTGCCTTTTTCCACTATTATGCCGGCAAGCTTGTCCTTGTATATCCGCTTTCTTACAGGCTCAGGGAACATGGATTTCCATTTCCTGTGCTTCTGCATCAGCGGTATTTCTGCAAGGAACGGAGACGAAAGCCCGCTTATGTCATCACGTCCGCGCACTGTTGTGTCCAATGTACGTGACAGGAATATCATCGCAAACGGAAGTCCAAGTCCCAGGATCAATGCTGCGGTGAATATAAGCATGGTATTCGGAGACGAAGGATTCGGCGAACCGTTCGGGGTGACGATAAGACGGGTGTTGCCCACTGTCATGAGACTCGCGATGTCATTCTCCTCACGTTTCTGGAGCAGATACAGATAGAGTGACTGCTTCACCTGCTGCTGCCTCTCGATGGACAGGAGTTCCATCTCCTGACCGGAACTTGAGGCCATGCTTGAAAGCAGACGGCTTTCTTCATCCTCCAGCTGGGACACCTGCAGTTCGAGCGTGCCTATGAGGTTGTCAATGGAGCGGAGTATCGCAGACTTTATGGCATCGAGCGCATAAGTGATGTCCGAAATCAGCGGATTGTCTGCGCTGCTGTTAGAGATCAGCCTCTCACGTTCAAGAAACATGCTGTTATATTCCGCTATCTGCGACTCCACGTTGGAGTTCGACAGTCCGGAATTCGACGGCAGCAGAGAAAGCGCGTTCTTGGGATCATTGAGATAATCCCTGATGTAGCCGGCAATCGACAGCTGGTTCCTCACCTCGAAGTTCTTCGCTGAATATGACGACAGTTCCTCAAGGTATGTCTGGCCTATGGCCTTTATGTCGGTGAGATTGTTCTCCTCCTTATAGTTTCTCAGGTCTGTCTCGATGCCTGTCAGCTCCTTCTCTATGACTTTTATCCTCTCCGTGATGAACTCGGCAGTGTTCCTTGCGGCCTTGCTCTTGTCCATGATCCATTCCTCGTTGTAGACATCTATGAGGGTATTCAATATACGTTCGGCACGGGATGCGAACCTGTCGGTAAGGGTCAATGCGAGTACCGTGGAATTCTTTCCCGTGACAGAGACCGCAAGGTTGGACGCATAATATTTGGCTCTGGCCGCCGGAGCAGCCCAGGACACCAGGATGTCCCTGTCCCAGTCATCGACAGAGATGGCCGGATCTATGCGGAGTTTCCCTACCGGTGTGTCCACGACCTGTGAAAGGACGCCCTCTACCTCGGCCTTCCTTACCTTGTCGGGGCCGATGACGAAATCCTCGAGGACGAATGTATCTTCTCCAGTCCTGGATATCCTGAAGGAGAATGACGTGGATACCATGGTATCCACAAGAGCCATTTCCACCGGACTTGTCCTGTACATGGAGACCTTCCTGATTCCCTGGTCTTCCGTGTAGGCGGTTTCGAGCGAAAGCCTCTCCACCACTTTCTTCATAAGGTCCGGGGAGGCGAAGGCTTCAGCCTCGTTGTTCGCATTGGAGCTGTAGGAACCTGCTCCGCCGCCTCCCGTCATGGAAAGCAGGTCCGACATGACGTTTGCCTGGGCATCCTCGTTTATTATGACCTTTGCTGTCCTTACGTATGTCTTCGGTGTGACATAGATATAGAGCGCGGCAATGAAAAGCGCCAGAACGGCGGATATTGCATACCACCATTTATAGCCCCATATCATGTTCCATATGTCAGCCAGATTCAGGGAACTCTCTTCCGCGGTGTTCCTGTCCGTATTTTCATTCAATCCGTTCATCTGCATGAAGGTTTACTGTATTAGATTCACTATCAGGACTGCGAGCGAAGTCAGGAAAGATCCGATGCTGACCCACAGGCTGACCGATTTTATATTGTTCTCGTTGATGGTGGACTGTCCTGCCCTTACCTTGTTCGGCTCCACATACACGATGTCGTTCTGCTGCAGATAATAAGCCGGGGACTCGAAAATCGATGCTGAGCGCAGGTCCACCTGATAGATGACGCGCTCGCCGTCCTGTTCACGGATCACGGAGACATTGTCCCTGCGTCCGAATATGGTCAGATCCTTGGCAAGGCTCAATGCCTGGAGTATGGTGATCTTGTCCCCTTCGATATTGTACGTACCCGGAGATGTCACCTCGCCCATTACCGATATCTTGAAATTCATGAATTCCACCGTGACCACAGGATCCTTGATATAGTTTCCTTCGATAATCCTTTCCTTTATCTCTTTCGCCAGTTCCCATCTTGTGAGACCGGCGGCCTTCACCAGACCGAGGACTGGAAAATCTATGTTTCCGTCGTTGTCCACGACATATCCGAGAAGGCGTTGCGAGCCTTGGCCGGATACCGACTCGGAACCCGCCTGATAGGAGATCACCGGAAGATTGAAAATGAGGGCAAGCTCGGGATTCCTGCTCGACACGACTATCGATATCATGTCCTTCGGCTGGATGAGTATGCCTTTGTTTATGGCAATGCGTTCGGCCTTGTCAGGAACTACATCCTGGAGATAGTTGATTTTCTTATACGTGCTGCAGGATGTCATCATCGCCAGTAACACAACAAAGACAGAAAACACACACACTTTGCCTGTTCGTAACAAGATTCTGGACATGTCTGGTTCGTTTTGCTCAAATATCCGCGAATTTAAGAATATTTCCATTAACATCAAACCCGAGGGGGGGGGATTTTTGGATTTTTGACTTCAAAAAGCTATTTTTACGAGGCATTTCCGGCACGGGATTAGCTACGTGCACATTTAATTGTTTGTGAAGATGAAGAAAAAAAAGGAAACATCCATACAGACCGGATACCAGTTCCTGTCGCTTCTGGTTTCCGGCTTGTGGAAAAGGCCTGCGGACATCACTCCGTTCAGAGTATCAGGTCCGGACTGGAAAGGGATACTCCGACTTGGAAAGACACAGGCCGTACTGCCTCTCATCTATGACGGCATGATGACATTGCCTGAGGAAATGCAGTTGAAAGGAGAGCCTCTTCTGAGGCTCATTGCATATGTAGACAAGGTGGAGCAGCTTAACTCCGGACTGGACAAGGCTGTCCTGGACATATCCGCAAGGCTTGCCGGTGCAGGCATCAGGTCAGTCCTTCTGAAAGGCCAGGGAAATGCAGCCCTGTACCCTGTTCCGGAACACAGGCAATGCGGAGACATCGACCTCTATACTGGAGCTGCGGATTACAACAGGGCGGCAGCGATGATCCGCACGTGGAAAGAGACCCGGGGAGAGCATCCGGAATCTGTGAAACACATCGGGTTCGTCATAGGGAATATCACGCTGGAGCTCCACAAGGAGGCTTTCCGCATGCCGGATGCTGAAACCGACAGGGAATACAGGATTCTGGAAAACGAGGAACTTGCCAAGGACTCATGCAGGGTCCATATAGGAGATATCGCAGACGGTGGGGAAATAATTGTCCCGGTTCCGGATTTCAACGTGTTCTACGTATTCTGCCATGCGTTCCACCATTTCATGCAGGGAGGCCTCGGACTGAGGCAGATGTGCGACCTGTCCGTGCTCCTGCACAGACACCACGGACAGATAGATGAAACACTCCTCGGATCGCGGTTGGAGACTTTCCGTCTGGACAGGGAATGGAAGCTTTTTGTCTGCCTGCTCGTGAATGCGCTTGATCTTCCCTCAAATGAGGCTCCGCTTTACGATCCAGGATATACCTCGTTGTCTTTCAAGCTTCTGGATGAAATGTTCAGAGACGGGAACTTCGGTCAATACAAGGATTTCCCGGACTTCTCCCGTCTGCCGCGTCTTCTTCGCAAGGCTGGAAGTCTGTGGATTCACCATGTGATGTTTTTCCGCCGGCTGAAATTCTCCCGCCGGCAAACATGGTCATATTACAGGTATATGTGGAAGACAGGCCTTGAACATGCCTTCAGATAAAGCCTGTCAGCTCAGCCTGATCATCACCCCGGACATCGGTGGCACAGTCACTTCTATAGGGGTATCCGGATTCACCTCATCGGTAGGCGCAAGTTCCAGCCATTCAAAGGCGTGCGGGGGGATCTTGAGTTTCGCCCTCGCCTCTCTGCCGGAGAAATTCGCCACGAACAGGAGCGTCTCGTCTTCATGATCACGGAGGAATGCGAAATGACGGTCAATGTCGAAGCCGTCGGAATTGGTGTTGCAATAGCAAAGGTCATACGTCATCCCTTTCCTGACAGCATCGTCACCGGCCGCAAAACGTATCATTGAAGTGAATTTCCTGAAAAAACCCTCGTATTCCGAAAATTCCTCAGGCCAAGGCCGGTCAGACTTATAAAGGCCCGAAGCTATGATCCGGCGCAATGCCCTGAGGGAACGCACGCTCCACCAGTCGAATATGCTTGTCCTGCCGTCCCTGCCGCTGAATCCTTCCTCATCCATTCCTCTCTCCCCCATCTCTTCTCCGGCATATATCATGAAAGGCGCCCTGTTAAGGAACAGGGACACGGTCAGAGGCGCTATGGAGTTCTGCGCCGACTTGCCGAAGAAATCGGAGGCGAATCTCTGTTCGTCATGGTTTTCAAGGAAGTTCAGCATATAAGGCTGGATATCACCGAGGGACTGCCAGTTTCTTGTGATGCCTCTGGCGGACTGCCATAGTTCTATAGGCATGCCGTAACTGTCCAGATTTGCCTCCACGATGATGCGCAGAGTGTCGTAAAGTCCTGATTTGTCATACAGATAGTCGAATCCGACCTCCCTGATGTATTTCCTGTAGAGGTCCTTCTTGTACACCTCGGCTATGAATATGGTTTCCGGATGCCGGGTTTTAACCTCCGCTATCAGCCACTGGAGGAACTGGTACGGGACGAGCTCCACCATGTCGCAACGGAATCCGTCCACGCCCTTCCCTATCCAGAACTCCAGGACGGAAAGCATCTTGTCCCAGGTGCGGCTGCGGGTATCGCAGTAGTTGATCTTCACTGTCTCATACCAGTCATTCACCCCTGGCGAAGGGGTATAGGAATTCCCGGTAGCCTTGGCCGGATATTCGAGGAACGGTGTCAGAAGATGGCGGTACTGCCTCAGGAATGCAGCGTATTCCCCGTCCGAAGAGCATTCCTTCTTTTCTCTGCATTTCTGTACCAGCCACGCAGGGAGAATAGTGTATTCCTTCTGGAATTCCCCAGACTCAAGAGACCTGCACTCAGCGAGGAAAGCCTCTGTGTCAGGCAATGCGAGCTGCTGCCCGGGATAATAGAAGAAATCGTTTTCCTGTGCCCAGTGTACACTCGTATCGTCTTTCTTCCCGAACGAGTCCTCCGACCCTGACCCTTCCGAATAATCTCTTGCAAGATGATTGGGGACAAAGTCGATGATGACCTTCATTCCGGCGTCATGGGTCCTCTTCACCAATGCCTCGAATTCCTCCATCCTGTGCTCCGGCTCATCCGCGAGATAAGGATTCACATCGTAATAGTCGGTGATGGCATATGGAGACCCGGCCTCGCCTTTCACGAACTGCGGATTGGAAGGGGTGCAGCCCATTGAGGCGGACTTGGTGGAATGCCGGATCACCCCGGTGTACCATATATGAGTACAGCCCAGCCATTTGAGATACTCAAGGGCAGGGCCGTCGATTCCTGAGAACTTGCCTGTTCCGTTTTCTTCTGCAGAGCCTCTTCTCGCAGGGGCGCTGCAGTCATTGCCCCAGAGTCTCGGCAGCATCTGATATATTATAGGTTTATCCATCTGTGTTATGTTTTATCTTTGCGGTATCCGTTTCCGGTTTACGGAGTCGAATCCCGCAAATATACCTCTTTACATTTTCCGAGCCAAACTAATTTGAATCTATGGAATAATTTTCTGTATCTGATATTCATTTCCGGATTTTTTGAATATCTTTGGAGATTTTTAAAACCGATAACCATGTATAAGATATTTCCGGGATTCAATCTTGTAGACGCCTACCATGAGTGGAAGAAAAACAACAAGCTCACCAAGGGCAAGAATATAGCCAGGATCATCAAACTGCTCGTATGCTCTGCCGTACTTATAACGCTGTGGTGCCTGCCGCTGGAGACATTCGGGGTAGACGGACTGACGGTCGTGGAGAAGAGAGTCATAGCCATCTTCCTTTTTGCGACAGTGATGTGGGTGCTTGAAGCCGTTCCGGCCTGGACTACATCGATGCTGGTTGTCGGGCTGCTGCTGTTCGCGGCATCAGACAGTTCACTATGGTTCTTCAGGGATGTCGCAGATCCGGAGACTTACGGGACACCTATAAAATACACATCCATACTCCATTCGTTTGCCGACCCAATCATAATGCTGTTCATAGGCGGGTTCGTCCTTGCCATAGCTGCGACAAAATGCGGACTTGACACCGTACTCGCACGTGTGATGCTGAAACCGTTCGGCAAAAGGTCGGAATTCGTCCTTCTCGGATTCATAGTAGTCACCGGAGTTTTCTCCATGTTCCTGAGCAACACCGCCACGGCAGCCATGATGCTGACTTTCCTGACTCCGGTGCTGAAGGCTCTCCCGGCAGACGGCAAAGGCAAGATTGCGCTCGCATTGTCCATTCCTATTGCTGCCAATGTGGGCGGTATGGCGACGCCTATCGGTACGCCGCCCAACGCCATTGTCCTGAAATATCTGAATGACCCGAACGGACTGGATCTCAATATCGGCTTCGGTGAATGGATGAGCTTCATGCTCCCTTACACCCTGGTGATCATGTTCATTTCGTGGATCATCCTTGTGAAGCTCTTCCCTTTCAAGCAGAAATCCATAGAGCTCAAGATAGAAGGTGAGGCGAAGAAAGACTGGAGATCCATCGTGGTCTACGTGACCTTTGCCATAACAGTGCTTCTCTGGATTACCGACAAATATACCGGAGTGAATTCCAATGTAGTGGCCATGCTGCCTCTGGCGATATTCCCGATCACCGGAATCATCACCAAGCGGGATCTCGAAGAAATCAGCTGGAGCGTCCTCTGGATGGTGGCCGGAGGCTTTGCGCTCGGTGTATCACTTCAGGAGACAGGACTTGCGGCCAGCATAATTGAAGCCATACCGTTCGACACATGGCCGCCTGCCGCAATGATCATCGGGTCCGGACTGCTGTGCTACGCCATGGCGAACTTCATCTCGCACACGGCTACGGCAGCCCTGCTGGTTCCGATCCTCGCAATCGTGGGTACAAGCATGAAAGACGTGCTCCTGCCGCTCGGAGGTGTGGAGACCCTTCTCATCGGAGTGGCGATAGGCTCGTCCCTTGCCATGATCCTCCCTATAAGCACACCGCCTAATGCATTGGCACATGCCACGGGAATGATAGAGCAGAAGGATATGGTGAAGATCGGCGTCCTGATGGGCGTCATCGGCCTGTCGCTCGGTTATCTGATGCTGATATTGCTCGGAAGCAACGGTCTGATTTGACGGAAAATTTCCTGAATCGGAAATTCTGATTATCTTTGCGGCCTGATTTTTAAAGAATGGTAACTGATTTTCTTGAACTCGGGCTGTCGAACGAGATATTGAACGCTGTAGCCGAACTCGGTTTCGAAAAACCTACACCAGTACAGGCCCGCATAATCCCCCAGCTTCTGGTCGGGGACAATGATATAGTATGCCTGTCTCAGACCGGCTCCGGCAAGACCGCTGCCTTCGGGCTTCCGGCGCTTGAATACCTTGATCTCGCGAATCCTGCCACGCAGGTGCTTGTACTCTGCCCTACCAGGGAACTATGCCGCCAGATAAGCGATGATCTGGAGCATTATTCAAAATACATGAAAGGCATCCGCATCGTGTCTGTCTACGGCGGTGCAGGAATCCAGGGTCAGATAAAGGCTCTGAGAGGCGGTGCACATATCATCGTGGCCACACCGGGACGTCTGCTGGATCTGCTCAAACGGGAAGCCGCAGACATTTCAGGAATCAGGACCCTGATCCTCGATGAAGCGGACGAAATGCTGAACATGGGCTTCAAGGAAGAACTCGATGCCATTCTCGGCTTGGCTCCGGAAACCCGCAGGTCGCTTCTTTTCTCGGCAACCCTCCCTAAGGAGGTGGAGAGGATAGCGGCAAGCTACATGAAGAATCCGGAGATAGTCACAGTCGGGGAAAGGAATGCAGGGGCCCAGAATGTCGAGCATTTCTATTACATGGTAAGAGAAGAGGACAGATATGCAGCCCTCAAGCGTATCGCCGACTATAATCCGGACATCTACGCCATAGTGTTCTGCAAGACAAGAGGAGAGACACAGAAGATAGCCGACGCCCTGCAGCGCGACGGTTATGATGCCGACGCCCTTCACGGAGACCTGTCGCAGGCCCAGAGGGACAATGTCATGGGGCGGTTCAAACGCAGATCCCTGCATCTCCTTGTAGCCACGGATGTAGCCGCACGCGGGATAGACGTGAGCGATCTGACCCATGTCATAAACTACAACCTTCCCCAGGAGATCGAACTGTACACCCACAGGAGCGGAAGGACCGGACGCGCTGACAAGAAAGGTGTCTCGATAGCCATCATCAACCAGAGGGAAAAGGGGAAGATCCGCAAGATAGAGGACGTGATCAAGAAGCAGTTCACGCGTCTGCCCATCCCTGGGGCAAGGGAAATCTGCGAAAGACAGCTCTCGCATCTGATAAACGAGATAAACGGTGTCGAGGTCAGGGAGGATATCTATTCCTTCATGCCTACTATCAACGAGATGTGGGACAATATCCCCAAAGAGGAACTGGTAAAGAAGATACTGTCATATGAATTCAACAGATTCTTCGACTATTACCGCAAGGCAAAGGACCTGAATATCCCGGAAAAGGAGAAAAAGCCACGGAAAGAAAAACGTCAGGAAGACCAGTCCGCGGACAATCCGCCGGTAAAGGGAAAGAAAACCGTCGACGGGGATCCGGGGGAATGCGAAAAAGGCTACATCTGGCTCCGCATGAATCTCGGCTACAAGGACAAGATAATCCCGCGCGACATCATCTCCATCATGAAAGCCTGCGGCATAGGGAAGAAATCTGTCGGCAAGATAGAGATTTTCGAAGGATTCATCTACGTGGCCCTCAAAGACAAGGTCGCAGAATACGCCAGGTCACAGATACACGGTGCTTCATACAACAGGAAACGGCTGAACGCATCACTGCTGAAGTGACAGTCATTTCTTCTCCTGCCCGGGCATTGGGTCAAGCCTGTCGTAGTCGCGGACATCCTTCAGCACTGTCACGATATAGATAAGGACAAGCACGCAGAATATCACGCCTGCCACCATGTCCAACGCTCCGAGCGTCACCTCGTGCCCTGCCAGTGTCATGCTTACGGCGACCTCCCTGATCGGTGTGACATAGATAAGGACAGTATTGACTATTATCATTATGATCCTGAACTCTGTCGGGCCCATCTTGGCATACGTCAGGCAGAATTCCTTCTTCAGATGGGCGTTCACACTGACATTTATGGTAAGCATGAGATAGATTACCAGGATGGCAAGGGCAAGTTCCAGATGGACAAGTCCGGAAAGTCCTGCCCCGACGAACATTATCACTTCGTTGATGGCATCCACCGTATGGTCCAGATAATACCCGTAAAGCGGACGCTGCCTGTTCCTGACCCTGGCAAGAGTGCCGTCGAGGGAATCACCGTACCAGTTGATCACGAATCCTGCAGAACTGAGCCAAAGATAATTTATATCCACGATGCCGCCGAGAATGAAGCCTGCGGCTATGACTATCGCTCCGAACGTCCCTATTCCAGTCAATATATCCGATGTCATCCAGCCAGGCTGCCGCTCAGCAAGCCACACAAGCACCTTCTTTTCGATTCCATTCAATACGGAGGTCTGGATCCGGACAGACTCTTCATGTTTCGCCATATTCAATCCGTGTTAAAAATGAATTATAAATTTAGCAATAAAAAATCAAATCACGCAACCCGCATAGAGCTTATTTCTCAGAAAAGCTGAAAATTCCTGCATATCAGTATACTCTGACTGTTCTTCCGGAGTGATGACAGGCCCGCAGACCAGACGTACAGGCTTTCCCCTCTTGTTGAACACTTCAGAAGGCAGCCTCAGAAGACGGACTCTCCAGTCGATCAGTCCGAGGCTGTAATAGAAATCGGAATTCCTGTCCAGAAACTTCACCGGGAGCACAGGCACATTCAGTTTCCGGATAAGACTGATTACCGGCTGCTGCCACTCCCTGTCCCTGACACACCTCTCCTTCAGGCTCAGGTCCGAGACTGCTCCTGCCGGGAAAATCCCGAGGGGATGTCCGTCCCTGACATGCCGCATCGCCTCCTTGATTCCGGCTATGCTGTCTTTTGTGGGGGCAGTGCGGTCCTGCCCTGTAGGTGTGACATTTATGAAGCTGGGGCCGAGGGCTTTGATCCTTGACAATACTTTATTTACAATCAGTTTGTAGTCATTCCTTGAATGCCCGAAAAGGTCGGCGAGGATTATCCCGTCTATACTGCCGTACGGATGGTTGCTTATGGTTATGAACGGGCCGGATGAAAGGCTGTCCGGAACCTTCCCGCCGTACACTGTATAACTGACTCCGATATCCTCAAGTATAGCCCTGGCGAATTCCGGTCCGCTATACCGGCAGTTCCTGTCATACAGATCGTTTATTCTGTCAACTGACAGGAATCTCATCAGCCCACGGGCAACGGCATTGCCGCATTTCCCCCTGAATACAGGGGCGGCCTGCTCTATTTCTTCCAATGTCAAAAGTGGCATAAAGCTATTTTTCTGTAAAGATAATTAAATTTGCACTATGAAGACGGAAGGTATCAAATATGCCGGTTCGAAACTGAAGCTTCTGCCGTACATCAGCCGGATCGTCAAAGAACTCGGGGTGATGACGGTCCTCGATGGGTTCAGCGGCTCGACAAGGGTGTCGCAGATGCTCTCCCGGGAAGGCTACGCAGTGACCGCAAATGATACGGCCGTATGGTCGGAGGTCTTCGCCACCGCATACCTGCTGCACGACAAGCCCTCGGAATATTACAAGGAGATAATCGACCATCTGAATTCGGTCAAAGGATGCTTCGGATGGTTCTCCGAACATTACGGCGGCCGTCCTGACTCCGGCGGGAAAAAGCCGTTCCAGCTGAAGAATACAATGAAACTCGATGCTGTCAGGGCAGAAATCGACAGAATGGGACTTGAAGGCACGGACAAGGCGGTGGCCCTGACCAGCCTGATACTCGCCATGGACTCGGTGGACAATACGCTCGGGCATTACTGTGCGTATCTGAACGGCTGGAGCAAACGCTCCTATAACGACATGGAACTGAAAATACCGCTGCTCCACAAGCATTCACCCGACAACAAGGTCTTCAGAAAAGACATCTTCGACCTGCTCCCCGGAATCAAGGCTGATCTGGCCTATTTCGATCCACCTTACGGTTCGAACAATGAAAAGATGCCGTCCAGCAGAATCCGCTATAATGCATACTACCATATCTGGAAAAGCATCATCCTGAACGACAGGCCAGCCGTCTTCGGTAAAGCCGGGCGCAGGGAGGATTCCAGAGACGGGAGAGAAGGCTCCGTCTTTGAGGAATACAGGGTGGATACGGACGGCCGCTCCATAGCCGCTGAGGCCATAGCCAGGCTGATAAGGGAAACCGACACCGGTTACATCCTCCTTTCCTACAGTTCGGGAGGCAGGGTTTCCAAGGAGGAGATATGCGGAATAATGGAGTCCGAGGGCCGGCTCCTGAAATGTCTGGAAATAGATTTCAAGACCAATGTCATGGGACAGATGAGGATGACCAACGAGTGGGTGCATTCCGGAAAGAGGACCTGCGAATATCTGTTCCTGCTCGAAAAATGAGAATATTTTCTTTTTTCGGCTGTTTTTTCTTTTTTTGACAGAATATTTTTCTTTTTCCGGAAGTTTGTCCGGCCGCTTCAATCTACATTTGCCGTTGCTCCGACAGGAGTTGTCATTTAAAAAGTATAATGTATGATTGGATTTTCAAGATCAGTATTTTCCGGAATCGTTCCGGCAATCTTCCTGACTGCCGGCTTGTTTATTCTGGCGGCTGCATTGCCGGGATGCGAAAAGGCACTTCCCGTGGAAACTGTACAGGTGGACGGGAATACGGAAGACGACGGGCAGGAAGACGGGGACGGAGAAAAAGTGACGGTCAGGTTCAACCTGTCAGGGGATTATTTTTTCTCGGACACTAAAAGCGGAGTCGGACAGGTCAGACTTCTCATCTATTGCGACGGTGCATTGACAGTAGACCTGCTCTGCGAGGGAGGATCGGCGGAATTCGAGCTGATGCTCGGGAAGGATTACTCGTATTACGCTGTCTCGGGTGTTTCGCTGCCGACAAGATACCCGGAAACCTTTCTTAAGATGATCAGGTCGAATGTATTTCCACAAGGTGTTCCGGAAGGGATACCTGTGGAACAGCCTATGGCAGCGAACGGCACCTTCACTGCAGAACATGACGGAATGAATATAGAGATAAGGCTCAGGAGACTGTATGCGAAAGTGGAATTCAGCGCAGACCTATCCGACATACCCGGGCTTGAAGTGACCTCGGCATGCATAAAACAGGCAGCCACATCAGTCCGTCTGTTTTACGAATCGGCCGCTGTCGCCACCGCAGACGGAGGTACGGCTACGGAGGCGGAGATAGAGGTGTTGAATTCGGGCGGGAAAGTGACTTTCTATGTTCCGGAAAACCGGCAGGGTGTTCTTCTGCCGGATAACAGCGATTCCTGGGCAAAGGTTCCGGAAAACATACCGGAGAAATCCGGATTGTGCACATACATTGAAGTGACCGCGACTTTCAGCGAAGATGACAAACTGAAAGGTGATATCGTTTACCGCTTTTATCTCGGGAACGATGTGACATCCGATTTCAATGTGACAAGGAATACATTGAACACTGTCAGACTCATCGCGTCGAAGGAAGCGATAACGAGGCCTTCATGGAAAATCGACGGCGGTGATGTATATGCGGAAGTCCCGTTCATGTATGTGAACTATGTCGGCAAGGTACTTTACAAGACGCGTGAAGAATCGGACGTCGTGCAGCATGAGGATATCTGCTGGAATGATATCATGAATGCCGACGGGACTTATATTACCGTCGGTCACCACGACCTGGAGACAGGAATCGAAGGCGCTGTCGGCACAAGCCGTAACGGAAGGATCTGGAATATCAGTTACATTGAAAGCGGAAGCCTGAGGAAAATAGAATACGGAAACGGCAGGTTCGTAGCTCTTGACGGGACCTCATCCGCATACTTTTCTGATGACGCCTCTAACTGGAGGGTCGCTGACATAGGCTTCAGATGCCTGGACATCGCTTACGGGAACGGTCTGTTTACCGCAGTCGGCTACGAAGGAGGGATAGCAACATCTGCTGACGGAGAAGAATGGGAGGTTGTCAGGACGCAGGGCAGTACAAGGAATGTCGTCTATGGCGACGGTGAATTCCTTGTTGTAACCTCTAACTATACATACAAGTCGACAGACGGAACCGAGTGGACTGAATACGCAAACATCGGTAATTTCTCAAACATATACGATATAATATACGGAAACGGCATCTATGTTCTCAATGAAGACGGGGATATCTACACCAGTCCTGACGGTATCAACTGGACAGACAGTGAAAACAGCGGGAAATTCCACAAAGGGACATTTGACTTCAAGGACGGAATATTCATTCAGGTATACTCCGACACCGGGATACGTGTAGCGACTTCTCTGGACGGGATCAACTGGACTATAATAGACAGGAACGTTTCGATAAACAATGTCTACGGGATCTGCATAATGGAACAGGAGTGAAGAAAAGACTTTAGGGTATTGGAAGTATGGAAGAAAAAACATATAATTGCCTGAGCTCAAAACCAGCTGTCATATGTTGATAAAAGTCTATGATAAAAACAACGCCCCGGAAGTACTTGACTCCGTAGCCGCAATACTGGAAAGCGGTGGACTCATCATCTACCCCACGGATACGATGTACGCCATAGGATGCCATGCGCTGAAGGAACGGGCTGTGGAAAAGATCTGCAGGCTGAAGGATATCGACCCGAGGAAGAATCATCTTGCGATTATCTGCTACGACCTGAGCACCATCAGCCATTATGCACGGATGGACAATCCGACTTTCAAACTCATGAAGAAGAATCTTCCTGGACCGTTCACATTCATACTCGAAGGTACGTCCAGGCTTCCGAAGATATTCAGGAGCAGGAAGGAGGTCGGGATCAGGATGCCGGACCATCCGGTAATCAGCCAGATAGCGGAACATCTTGATGCACCTATACTCACGGCGACCATTCCTTACGATGAGGGCGAAGATCCGGGATATGCCACGGATCCGGAACTTATTGAGGAGAGGTGGGGAAATGTTGTAGATATGGTTATAGACGGAGGCCCGGGCCGTCTCGACAGTTCCACTGTCGTAGACTGCACTGCCTCCGGTTTCGCCATTCTCCGTCAGGGGACAGGTATCTTGAAATTCTGAAGTCTACGGTTTCATCCGCCGGGACGTCAGAACGGGTGGGATGCAAGGCGCCAAGGGTGAGGGCGACAGGAGTTTACTTCCGTAAATGACTGAGCCGGAATCCCGCTGACAACACCGCAGACCGCCCGCTCTGACGTTCCGGATCAGTATTGATCCCACGACTTGATCTGTATATCATCCATCCCCATACTGCAAAACGCCCTTATGAACGCCGTCGCCAACCTCGCATTAGTTATAAGAGGAATGTTGAAGTCTATGGCTGCGCGACGGATTTTATAGCCGTTTGCAAGCTCGACGCTCGTGAAGTTCTTAGGGATATTGACTACAAGATCTATTTCCTTATCCTGCAAGAGCTTTAAAGCCGACTCGAATTGGGATGAGAGCTCAGGGTCATCGCATTCGCTTGGCCAGAGAACCCTTGTGGCGGAAACCTCGTTCTCTACAAGATATCTGTAGGTGCCGGCCGTGGCGTAAATGGTATATCCGTGAGAGGAAAGAAGACGGCAGGCATTCAGGAGATCGGCTTTCTGGAGAGCATCGCCTGAAGATACGAGGATGTTCTTCTCCGGAATCCTGTAGCCTACGGAAAGTATGGATTTGAGCAATGCTTCATTGAAATCGTCTCCGAGACAGCCGACTTCGCCAGTGGAAGCCATGTCCACTCCGAGAACCGGGTCGGCCTGATGCAATCTGGAGAATGAGAACTGCGAAGCCTTGATTCCGACATAATCAAGATCGAAGGCACTCTTGTGGGGAGCGGCAGGCTTGAGACCGAGCATGACCTTGGTGGCAAGTTCGATCAGGTTTATCTTCAATATCTTGGACACAAACGGGAAGCTTCTGGACGCCCTGAGGTTGCATTCTATTACCTTGATCTGGTTCTCCTTGGCGAGGAACTGGATATTGAAAGGCCCGGAGATTTCAAGTGCAGCAGCTATCTTCTTGGCTATTTTCTTGATTCTGCGAACAGTTTCAATATAAAGCTTCTGCGGCGGGAACTGGATTGTAGCATCACCCGAGTGCACACCGGCGAACTCCACATGCTCGGATATGGCATAGGCTATGACCTCGCCATTGTCCGCCACTGCATCGAATTCTATTTCCTTGCAGCGCTGCATGAACTCGCTTACCACTACCGGATGTTTCTTGGACACTTCGGCAGCAAGCGAAAGGAAACGCCTGAGCTCGTCTTCATTATAGCAGACGTTCATGGCTGCTCCTGAAAGCACGTAAGACGGACGCACAAGCACCGGATAACCCACCTTGGCTACAAAGCCGTGGACATCATCGAGAGTCGTAAGTTCCTTCCATTTAGGCTGGTCTATTCCGAGAGCATCCACTATGGATGAGAACTTATGCCTGTCCTCCGCCTTGTCGATGCTTGTAGCCGACGTTCCGAGGATGTTCACCCCGCTCTTGTCGAGACGGAGGGCCAGATTGTTCGGGATCTGTCCGCCTACAGAGACTACAAGTCCGTACGGCTGCTCAAGCTCATAGATATCCATCACCCGTTCAAAGGTCAGCTCGTCGAAATAGAGACGGTCACTCATATCGTAGTCGGTAGAGACTGTCTCCGGATTGTAGTTTATCATCACTCCTCTGTACCCTTCGTTCCTGATGGTCTGCAAGGCATTCACTGAACACCAGTCGAACTCTACGGATGAACCGATGCGGTATGCTCCTGATCCGAGCACGATCACAGACTTGCGGTCATGCTCGTAGGTGATGTCGTTGTAATTCCCGTTATAGGTCATGTACAGATAGTTCGTGGCGGCCGGGAACTCGGCTGCAAGAGTATCTATCTGCTTGACGCATGGGACGATACCATGCGACTTCCTGAATTCACGCACAAGACTCTGGGCATCTTCGCTGTCTATCTTGTCCTTGTAAAGCGCACGGCCGATCTGGAAATCGGAAAATCCTTGTTTCTTCGCTGTCCACATCAGTTCTACAGGCATCTCCTCGCAGTTCTGATAGCCCAGCATTTCATGGTAGGTGTCCACGATTCGGGCAAGCTTGTCAAGGAACCACCTGTCTATCTTGGTGAGCGCATGGATCTGATCCACAGTATAGCCGGCACGCATAGCCTTGGATATGACGAATATACGGTTGTCGGTAGGGTCTTTGAGCGCCTCATCGATATCGTCGACCTTGAGTTCCTTGTTCCCTACGAAGCCATGTGCTCCCTGCCCTATCATTCTCAGGCCTTTCTGTATGGCCTCCTCGAAACTGCGGCCTATGGACATGACTTCACCGACACTCTTCATGCTGGAGCCGATCTTTCTGGATACTCCGTGGAATTTCGAAAGATCCCAGCGAGGTATCTTGCAGACTATATAGTCTATGGCCGGTTCAAAGAATGCCGGAGTCACCTTTGTCACAGAGTTCCTGAGATCGAAAAGCCCGTAACCCAGACCGAGTTTGGCTGCGACAAAGGCAAGAGGATAACCGGTAGCCTTGGAAGCGAGGGCCGAAGAACGGCTGAGCCTTGCATTGACCTCTATCACCCTGTACTCCATGGAATCGGGATCATATGCGAACTGGACGTTGCACTCCCCGACTATGCCGACGTGGCGGACTATCTTGATGGCGAGATCGCGGAGGAACTCCACATCATCATTGTCAAGTGTCTGGCATGGGGCTACCACTATGCTCTCACCGGTATGGATGCCGAGCGGGTCGAAATTCTCCATGTTGCAGACAGTGATGCAATTGTCGTAACGGTCTCTCACGACTTCGTACTCTATCTCCTTCCAGCCTTTGAGCGACTTCTCCACAAGGACCTGAGGAGAGAAGGAGAAGGCTTTCTCGGCTACATCGAAAAGCTGGGCTTCATCATCGCAGAAACCTGAACCGAGTCCGCCAAGGGCGTATGCTGCACGCAATATCACCGGATATCCCAGTTCCTGTGCCGCCGCCCTTGCCTGTTCTATGTTTTCAGTCGCATGCGACTTGATGGTCTTGATGCCTATCTGGTCGAGCTTCTCGATGAAGAGCTCCCTGTCTTCAGTGTCGATTATGGCCTGGACCGGAGTACCGAGGACTTTGACATTATATTTTGCAAGAACTCCCGACTTGTACAGCTCCACACCGCAGTTCAAAGCCGTCTGGCCGCCGAATGCGAGCAAGATCCCCTGAGGTGCCTCCTTCCGGATCACCTTCTCGACGAAATACGGCGTCACCGGCAGGAAATATATCTTGTCCGCCACCTTGTCGGACGTCTGGACAGTAGCGATGTTCGGATTGATGAGGATTGTCTCTATCCCTTCCTCTTTCATTGCCTTGAGTGCCTGGGATCCGGAATAGTCGAACTCTCCTGCCTCACCGATCTTCAAGGCACCTGAGCCGAGCAGCAATACTTTCTTTATGTCGTTGTCTATCATTTTGAGCCTGGATTATTTGGTTCTTGAATATGTAATCATAGTTTGCGGAGGAATTCATCAAAAAGGAATTCAGTATCGGTAGGACCGCTCGATGCCTCCGGATGGAACTGTGAGGAGAAGAACGGTTTCGACTTATGCCGTATGCCTTCATTCGTCCCGTCGTTCATGTTTATGAAATATGGTTCCCAATCCTTGTCGAGCGTGCTGTCATCCACGGCATAACCATGGTTCTGCGAAGTGATGAAGCATTTGTTCGTACCGATCATCCTCACAGGCTGGTTGTGGCTTCTGTGGCCGTATTTAAGTTTGAATGTCCTTGCCCCGGCGGCCCTGCTGAGCAGCTGGTTGCCCATGCAGATGCCGAAGATCGGCTTGTCCTTGTTCAAGGCTTCCCTGATATGCGCCACTGTGATGTCGCAGAATTCAGGATTCCCCGGACCGTTCGAGATGAAGAGCCCGTCGTAGTCTATCTGGTTGAAATCGTAATCCCAAGGCACACGTATGATCTCCACATCCCTTTTCATGAAGCATCTCAGGATATTGTGCTTAACACCGCAGTCCACGAGAACGATCTTGCGGCTTCCGTGTCCGTATCTGATGACTTCCTTGCAGCTTACCACTGCCACCTGGTTCTCCTTGTTCGGGTCCTGTACCGGAAAGTCACGTCGCGCATCCTCTGTCTCAATGATCCCGAGCATGGCACCGTGATCTCTCAGCACTTTCGTCAATTCCCTGGTGTCGATACCGTAGATTCCAGGAATCTTATGTTTTTCAAGCCACTGGCCAAGACTCATGGCAGCGTTCCAATGGCTGTAATCTTCCGAATAGTCTGAAACTATGAGTCCCCTGACATATATGTCGTCAGATTCCATGAATTTTGAGATGCCGTTCTCATCGAATCCTTCTTCCGGCACACCGTAATTCCCTATTATAGGGTATGTGATACACAGTATCTGTCCGGAATACGACGGATCCGTAAGGCTCTCGGTATAACCAACCATCGCGGTGGAAAAGACTACCTCCCCGTCACAAGGGCCATTGTATCCGAAGGAATATCCATGGAATTCCATTCCGTTCTCCAACTTGAGCGTAGCTCGAACTTTATGCTCCATTACCAAAAGAATTTTTTAATGGTTAAATCGAGCGAAAATAATACAAATACTCTGAATTCCCTAAAATAAAAAGAAAAAAGTGGTGAAAAATCTGATTTTCCACCACCATATCCGGATTTCACGGAATAAAGCCTATCCGCGGAGCGCACTTATCACCTGAACCGGATCCGCGGCCCTGAACACCGCGCTGCCCGATACCAGGATATCCGCCCCTGCTTCCCTGAGTTCCGCCGCATTGACGGCCGAGACCCCTCCGTCTACTTCTATCTGACATGGACAGCCTTTTCTGAGAATCTCATCCTTGACAGTCCGGACTCTTCCGATGGATTCTGGTATGAATTTCTGCCCTCCGAAACCGGCAAAGACAGACATGACAAGTACAAAATCCGCTTTGTCGAGAAAGGGATAAAGCCTTTCGACAGGAATGTCCGGATTGATGGCAATACCTGCCTTCATGCCGCAACTGCGGATCAGGGAAAGGACTTCAGACGGATTTCCAGCAGCATCCAGATGGAAACTGAGCATGGCTGCACCGGCTTTGGCGAAACGTTCCACGTACTTTTCAGGATGGACAATCATCAGATGGGCATCCATGGGCTTTTCAGCTATCTCCGCCATGGATTCGACGACAGGGAATCCGTATGATATATTCGGGACAAACACACCGTCCATGATATCGAGGTGGAATATGTCGGCATGTCTGTTCACGAACCTCACATCTTCTTCAAGATGCAGGAAGTCCGCGGAAAGCATTGATATGGCAGCAAGGGTCATTTCAGAGTCAATGTATATGCGTTATGACATCCTCAAGCAGAGCGGTGAACCTGTCGAGCGAGGCAAGATCAAGTCTTTCACCCGGGGCATGGACTCCGCGCAGCGTAGGTCCGAATGAAATCATGTCAAGTCCTGGATATTTGTCCAGGAAGAGCCCGCACTCCAGACCGGCATGGATGGCACGGACTACAGGCTCCTTGCCGAAAAGCCTTATATAGGAGTCCCTGCAGATCCGCAGGAGAGACGAGTCCATGTCCGGTTTCCACCCTGGATATTCGGATTCATGGGTCACTTCGGCTCCTGCAAGTCTGAAAACAGCCTCTACCTTGAGTCCGGCTGCCCTTCTTTCCGAAGTTACGGAACTTCTCTGGCTTGTGCCTATCCTCACTGTCCCGTTTCCTGTCATCTTCACGGAGGCAAGATTCGTGGATGTCTCCACGAGTCCCTTGATGTCCATGCTCATCGCCAATACTCCATGCGGAGCTGCGAACAGCGATGTCACAATAGCCTCAGCCACGGACGGTTCCACAGCAGACACTGCAGATGCCCGGTCCACGCGGATACATTCCGCCTTGATGCCGGGATCACCGGATGCGTACTCCGACCTGATTTCTTCTGCATATGCCGCTGTCGCTTCGATGATCCCGGATGCAGTCTCTTGCGGGACAGCCACGACAGCCTCCGCCTCCCTGGCTATGGCGTTGCGCTTGTTTCCGCCGTCGATACTGCAAAGCTGATAAGAAGGCAGCGAATACAGGAAGCGGGCGAGGAGCTGTACCGCATTTGCCCGGCCTTTATCTATATCGTCCCCGCTATGTCCTCCCATACCATCGTATATCCTGATCCTGAGCAGTTCCATGTCCTCCGGCACGGGCACTTCGGCATAATGGAAAACAGCAGTTGTGTCAAGTCCGCCTGCACACCCTACAAAAAGTTCACCTTCATCCTCTGAATCAAGGTTGACAAGCATCTTCCCGGTTATGAAATCCGGCTTCAACGCATACGCCCCGTCCAGTCCGGTCTCCTCGGAGACAGTGAAAAGGCATTCAATCCTGCCCGTCCTGAGATCGCTTTCGAGGACTGCAAGCTGGGCAGCCATCCCTATACCGCAATCAGCTCCGAGGGTGGTGTCCTTCGCAATCATCCAGCCGTCTTCAATCACGTAGCGGATTGGATCCTTTGAAAAGTCATGTTCCACGCCTGAATTCTTCTCGCAGACCATATCGGAATGGCTCTGGAGAACAACTGTCGGCCATGATTCGCATCCTGCGGATGCAGGCCTTACAATCAGGACATTTCCAGCCTCGTCAGTCCTGCATTCCAGGGAGCGTGACGCAGCGAAATCCTGAAGAAAAGCTATTATCTTTTCCTCATGCCCTGACTCGCGAGGGATCTTGGTGATCTCCTTGAACAAGTCCAATACTTTTTCTGAGTGCATATCGGTTTAAATTCAATTCCTTGATGGGACCAGCATCTTCTCGATATCGGTGACATACTGTCTGAATGTCTTGTCGATACTCATGAGATCCTGGACTGTAGAGCATGCATGGAGAACCGTGGAGTGGTCTTTCCCGCCAATCTCCGACCCTATGGTGGACAGGGAGCATTTCAGCAGATTCCTGCTCATGTACATGGCTATCTGCCTTGCCTGGACTATCTGACGCTTGCGCGACTTGGACAGAAGGTTATCCATTGTTATATTGAAATACTGGCATACAGCCTTCTGGACCTTGTCTATGGTGATATCGTTCTTCTGTTCACCGACTATCTTGTTGATTATCTTCTCCGCAAGTTCGACAGTTATTTCCTTATGGGCGAATGTGGCATTTGCAATAAGGGAAATCAACGCCCCTTCAAGTTCACGGAAATTCGATGTGATATGGCTTGCCAGATAAATCAGGACATCATCGCTGAGCTTGACCCCTTCACGGAAACTGCGAGCTTTCAGCATGGAAAGCCGCGTAGCGAAGTCCGGCCTCTGCAATTCGACCGAAAGACCCCATTTCAGACGCGAAAGCAGCCTCTCCTCGAAGTTCTGAAGCTCCACCGGCGGTCTGTCCGAAGTGAATATAAGCTGCTTGCCGGACTGGTGCAGATGGTTGAATATCTGGAAGAAGCCGTTCTGGGCACCGGGAGATGAAAGATCCTGGATATCATCCACTATCAGGACATCCATTTTCATATAGAATGCGAGGAAGTCAGTGAGATTGTTCTTCACATTGACGGCATTCATATACTGTGTCTTGAACCTGTTTGCAGGCACATAAAGCACGACAAGCTCGGGAAACTTCTCCTTGATGGCTATTCCGATGGCCTGTGCTATATGCGTCTTGCCGAGTCCCGGACCTCCGAACAGGAAGAGAGGATTGAAGGCGGTCTTGCCCGGATACTGGGCGATGCTTTCACCCGCAGTAATTCCCATCTTGTTGCACTCCCCTGCCACGAGGTTCCCGAAGCAATAATTCGGATTAAGCTGGGTATTCACCTTCACCCTTTGCACTCCCGGAATCACGAAAGGATTCGGACTTCCGGACTGCCTGAACGTAGGGACTGAAATAGGTTTGTTCTCCGGAGTATTGCAGTGAGCTGCCGGATACTCCATCGGCGGCTGGACCTTTACAGGAGCTACACGGTACACAAGTTTGGCATCGGCTCCGATCTCCTTTTTCAACGTCTTCTTCAGGACATCGAGATAATACTCCTCAAGATATTCCCTGAAAAACTCCGAAGGGACCGCCACTGTCAGGACCCCGCCTTCGAATGCGACCGGAACTATAGGCTTGAACCAGGTCTCGAAAGCCTTCGGGTTCACTATCTGCTCAATCATCTTGAGACAGCGGGCCCATATCATTATGTGAATATCCTGAGACATCTATGTAAAACGAGTTATTATCCGTTAAGAAAACCGATGACAAAGATGAGGAAAAAAAAATTAGAAAAAACTTTTTTTCCTATTGTTTATTATCTTTTTTTTACATCTAAACGTTTGCCGTTTCGCAAAACGGATATTTTATAATATACAGATTGTCAAGATATTACAACTTAACATTTTGTTAATGACGTTGAAATATACCAATTTACATATTTTGAATAATTCAAAATTGAATTCATCCCGGGAAACATACGTCCAGTGCATCAGAATACGGAAATCCTTATATATTTCTTTGGGTTTTCCTCTATTTTCCGGACAAGAGACGAAACATCGGAAATCAGGGAGTCGAGGGAATCGTGGACCGAATCTTCATTGACAAGCTTTCCGAGAGTCCCTTCGCTGTTCTGGATCTTCTCAAGCAGCGAATTGAAACTGGAGACCAGTCCTTTGATATCGGCAGCATTCAGCTGCGCAGTCACCTCCCCGGCTTCGGTTATGGCCGTATCAGCCTTTGCTACAGCGGCAGAAAGCTGTACCGACAATGAATCGAGATTGAGTATGAAACTGTCTATCTCTTCCGAACGGCCGCCCACTGTGGATGCAATGGTCTCCACCTCCTTCATTGTCCTGTCCACATTCTTCATTATGCTTCTGAATGCGGCTCTGTTTTCTTCGGACATAGTAAGATTCAGGTTCGTCAGTGCGCTGTCGAGATTGTCGAGAACCTCGTATCCTTTGCTGATGAGCGGTTCTATTCCCGCAGCGATGGATGAAAGCATGTCCGGGGAAACAGCCGGCTCAAGACTGGCCCCGTCCGCTGCCTGGACCGATGATTCACCGCAGTCTATCCTTATGGCCTTGCCTCCCATCAGGTCTGCGCTGTAGATAGTCATTCTGGAATCCTCCGGGACAGGGAAATCCCTGGAGATGGAACATACCACATCGAATCCGTCCTTTTCCCTGTTATACGACACATCCGACACCGTTCCGGCCTTGAAACCTTTGATGTATACCGGAGAAGACGGCAGAAGTCCCTGCACGTCGTCATAAAAAGAGACAAGTTCATATTCCTTGTTGAAGATATCCTTCCCGCGAAGGAAATTGATGACAAGGAACGTAGCCAGCAGGACCACGACTGCAAGGATACCGGTTTTGAGCTCTTTCTTCATGATATAATATTAAGGTATGATTTCACAATGACGAAACTTTCCCGTCAGTTATCTTTACCGGGAATGAACCAGGGAATTCTTTTCTCAGTTTTCTGGACAGTTTCCTTGCCCTGTCGGCAGTCTGTTCCATGATCACATATTTATAGACGTTCCCCGACTTCACGGCTACGGCATCATAGCCTTTGAAAGCCTTGTCTCCCGACGGAAGCCGTTTTCCCAGGACGAAAATCTGCACTCCGAAACCGGATGCAGGCTGTACTGCATGAGAATCCTGGACAGCGGCCGGCTGCTGAACAGGGGTCTCGGCGGAAAAGTCAAGGCTTTCATCGTACTTCTTCTTGAAAGTCTTGAAAGCGTTGAATAAAGTCTGTGCGATCTCCGTCCTCGAAGCCGGACTGTTCAGTATCTTCTGATCCGACGGATTCGACATGAAACCGACTTCCACAAGGACTGCCGGCATTGTAGTACGCCAGAGTACCAGGAAAAGGTTCTGCGACACTCCCCTGCTGTGAGACACAGGGCCTTTCCGCATCTCCCTGTCAGCTTCGGCAGCGAACGAGAGGCTCTGCTCGTAATAGGCGTTCTGCATCAGGTTGAAGAAGATGAAGGATTCCGGATCGTTCGGATCGAAGCCCTGGTAATTGGTCGTGTAGTCGTCCTCCAGCATGATCACCGAATTCTCTCTCCGGCAGACCTCCTGGTTTGACGAGAATCTGTCGTTTCCGAGAATGTGTGTGGAGAATCCGTGGGCCTGGGATGAGGTCGTGGCATTGACATGGACGGAAATGAAGAGATTGGCATTATTTCTGTTGGCGATGTCTGCCCTCTCGTTCAGGGGGACGAAGATATCGGTAGTGCGGGTGTATATGACCTTGACATCCGGATAGGCGGCACTTATCTTTGCCCCAAGCTTTCTGGCAATGTCGAGATTTATGTTCTTTTCCAATATGCGGCCGTCCCTGCTGACACATCCAGGGTCTTTCCCTCCGTGCCCTGCATCTATGACGACCGTCTTCAGCCGGAGGTCGCTGCCGTCCCCGGCGAGTACCGGGACAGTCCCCTGAACGGTGAAAGCCAATGCAAGCAGCCCGGCAGAGATATTCTGTAGAATATTCATTTTGGTAATATTCGAAAAATAGTTTTAACTTTGCATCTTGCAAAAATATGAAATATTTGCTGAATATAGAAGATATTTAATGTCACAATATACCTCAGGTCCATTGAAAAGACACAGGGACAAACTGTTTCTCGCAGTAATCGTGATGCTGATACTCAGTTCCGTCACGGTTTCCTCGCAGGATGACAGAAGATCCCGGCGGAATCGCCAGAGAGCCGAGCGGATCGAAGCCAAGACCGATTCGCTGCCGGTTATAAGTGATTCCATGCAGGCGGTTCTGGACTCGACGGCACTGGCGGACTCCATAGCCAGACAGGACTCGCTGGAGATGCTGAGCAAAAGTTCGCTTGACCAGCCGGCATTCACTACCGCCAGAGATTCCATCATAGAGGACTTCACGGACGGTAAAAGGATGATCTACTATTACGGTGACGTGAAGGTGAAGTACGGAGATATGGAGCTGTCCGCCGACTATATGGAATACGACATCCAGACAAAGACCGTATACGCGCGGGGGACGAAGGATTCCACCGGAGTGATAAACGGCATGCCGACCATGACACAGGGAGGCAAGTCCTACACCATGGAGGAGCTCCGCTACAATTTCGACACCGGCAAGGCCAGGATAAGCAACATGGTGACCCAGGAGCAGGACGGTATACTGCACGGGAAGAACATCAAGATGATGCCGGACAAGTCCATAAACATCACGAACGGGAAATACACTGTCTGCGATGCGGAACATCCTCACTATTACCTGCATCTTACGGCGGCGAAGGTGATGACAAAGCCTTCTCAGAAGACAGTCTTCGGACCTGCATATCCGGTCATCGAGGACGTGCCGCTCTTCCCGGTGATACTTCCGTTCGGCTTCATCCCGAAAAGGCCGGACAGGGCGACAGGACTTCTCATGCCGACGTTCGGAGAGGAGGCGGCCCGAGGCTTCTACCTTAGGGATGCGGGAATGTACTTCGTCATCGGGGACTATTTCGACCTGTCCCTTACAGGTGATATCTACACCCTCGGCTCATGGAGTGTCCAGGTGGACTCCCGGTACAAGGTGAACTACAAGTGCAACGGTAATTTCTCCATAACCTACTCGAATGACCAGACGGGAGAGAAAGGAAGTACGGACTTCATGCAGATGAGGAACTTCGGTGTAAGATGGAGCCATTCCCAGGATTCCAAGGCCAGACCGGGAACCTCGTTCAGCGCTTCCGTGAACTTCTCCAGCCCGTCGAACAGCCGGTACAACTCCACATCCGTAAACGAAGCGCTCCAGAACCAGATATCGTCGTCCATATCATATTCAAAGAACTGGAACGGCAAGTTCAACCTGTCCGTCAATGCCCTGCACAGCCAGAACTCGATAGACAGCTCCTACTCCTTCACCCTTCCTAACCTGACATTCTCAGTCAGCCGCTTCTATCCGTTCAAAAGGAAGAACAGGGTCGGCAAGGAAAGATTCTACGAGCAGTTCTCGCTCGGATACAGCACCACACTGCAGAACAAGATCAACTTCAAGGCGTCGGAGTTCAATCAGCCGGGATTCCTGGACAAGTTCCAGAACGGCATGACCCACAACTTCCAGATAGGACTTCCGAATTTCACTCTGTTCAAATACATAAACTTCACACCGAGCATAAGCTACGGCATGAACTGGTATTTCAATACCACGCACAGGGAGTACAACGCCGATACAGGGCGCGTCGAGGAAGTGAAAGGCAAGCAGTTCAGCACTTTCGGGGCTACGCACACGTATTCGGGAAGCCTGTCCATGAACACGAGGCTCTACGGTCTGTTCAACTTCGGCAAGCACCGGAAGATCCAGGCCATAAGGCATGTGATATCGCCATCTATATCATTCTCGTTCAGTCCGGAAAAAGGAAAGTACTTCAACGGCTGGAGGACATTGAACTATGTGGATGCCAACGGTGTCCAGCAGAGCGTCGACTACAACATATACGCCGGTCAGCTGTACTCTCCTCCAGGGAAGGGCAAGACAGCCTCGATGAACCTGTCCATAGGGAACAATCTCGAAGCCAAGGTCCGCGATCTGAGGGATACGACCGGGAAAGGAGAGAAAAAGATCAAGCTCATCGATCAGCTTACCATCAACACAGGCTATAACTTCCTGGCGGATTCGCTGAATCTCAGCAATATCGGCATTTCCATGTCCACTTCCGTATTCGGGAAGATCGGTATAAGCGCCAACGTCAACCTCGACCCTTATGCCGTCGACGAGAAAGGCCGGAAATACAACAAGTTCAACGTCCAGACCCAGGGATGGGCAAAACCTGTAAGGCTGACCAATGCCAGTGCTTCCCTGTCCTACTCGCTTTCAGGAGAAGGCAAGATAGACGGCAACGACGGAAGCGCCCAGGCTGGAGGCAATCCTGCATCGGACTACACGAGGATCTACTACCACCCTGTCACCGGTGAATATATCCCGGGAGGATGGCTGTACTACATGAATCCTAACGCACCGTGGTCCGTGAACTTCAACTATTCCTACAGTTACAGCCGGTCATACCAGTATTCCAACGGACAGCTTATCACGAACCATCGCCACAACCAGACCTTGGGAGTCTCCGGGAACGTGAAGCTGACCCCTGCATTGTCCATAAACCTGTCGACGAACTTCGACATCATGGCGTTCAGGATGTCGACCACCCAGTTGAGCGCCACATACGACCTGCATTGCTTCAACATAACGTTCTCATGGATTCCTAACGGAAAATGGGAGTCATGGTCGTTCAAGATTGCAGCCAATGCAGCAGCCCTTTCCGACCTGCTCAGGTTCAAGAAAAGCACCAGCTACTGGGATAACTGACGATTCCGGCACAACTTGTTTGGAATTAATCCGCGATTTGCTATATTTGCAAAGTCTTTCGGAAAAATTCTCGAATTTAAGGAACTGTCTTAATCCTTTTTGCTCAGTTTCTGAATCATTTGAACATAACCCGTTGAATATTTTTACTGTAAACATGCACAATATTTTCGATTTGAACGAAATGGATCTGGAACAGGTCCGCGACATCGCCAAGGAGCTCGGCATCCACATCAACAAGAAAATGGAGAAAAAGGATATAGCATACCTTATCCTTGACAAGGAAGCAGCAATAAATGCCCAGACGGCACCGGAAAAGCCTAAACGCGGCCGCCCGAGGAAGCAGCAGCCGCAGAACGCCCCTGTCACGGCTGAAGATACTGACAGGACAGCAGACCGGAAGACGGCAAAGGATACCACCGGCCAAGCCCAGCCGACCCAGCCTGTCGAAGAACAGGCTCCTGAAAAGAAGACCAGAGGCAGGAGAGGACCGAAAAAACGTGCAGAAGAGCAGGCAAACGACACGCCTGCCGTCCAGACGGAAGTGAAGGAGGAAGCCAGGGAGCAGCCTGCGCAGGTGACAGGCAAAAAAAGGAATACAAGGAAGGGGGCGGAAAAAGAGGCTGTAAAGACTGCCGCCGCTGAAGTCCGGCAGGAAGCCCCTGTTGCAGAGCAGAAGCCGGTACAGGACACAATACAGGGAACAGTACAGGCACCTGCCGAGAGCTGGCCGATGCCTGCCCCTGCAAAAAGGGCAAGAATCCAGAGAGCCGAGAACAGGCCGTTGGAAGCCGAGCCGGTGAACACAAATGAAAACCCGCGTTTCCAGCAAAGGCCGCAGCCTCGCCAGAAAATCGAGTTCGACGGTGTAGTGGAAGCTACCGGAGTGCTTGAAATCATGCCTGACGGTTACGGTTTCCTCCGCTCCTCTGACTATAATTACCTGAACTCCCCTGACGACATATACGTCTCCGTCGGACAGATAAAGACCAACGCACTCAAGACAGGAGACACGGTAACGGGAGAAATCAGGCCGCCACGCGAAGGCGACAAATACTTCCCGCTCGTCAAGATAAAATATGTGAACGGACGTACCCCTGAATTCATCCGGGACAGGATTCCTTTCGACTTCCTCACCCCTCTCTTCCCTGACGAGAAATTCAATCTCCTCGGCAACGGACACAATGACCTGTCCTGCCGCGTAGTGGATATGTTCACCCCTATAGGAAAAGGCCAGAGAGGACTTATAGTCGCACAGCCGAAGACCGGTAAGACCATGCTGCTCAAATCCATCGCAAATGCCATAGCAGACAACCACCCTGAAGTCTACATGATCGTCCTCCTTATCGACGAGCGTCCGGAGGAAGTCACAGACATGGCGCGCAGCGTAAAGGCAGAGGTCGTGGCATCGACATTCGACGAACCTGCGGAAAAACACGTGAAAGTGGCGAACATGGTTCTGGAAAAAGCCAAGAGACTGGTGGAATGCGGCCATGATGTGGTGATTTTCCTTGACTCCATCACTCGTCTTGCGCGTGCATACAACACCGTACAGCCGGCATCAGGCAAGGTCCTCTCAGGAGGTGTGGACGCAAATGCCCTCCACCGGCCAAAGAGATTCTTCGGAGCTGCAAGGAACATCGAGAACGGCGGCTCCCTGACCATCCTTGCCACAGCACTGACAGACACCGGCTCCAAGATGGACGACGTGATATTCGAAGAGTTCAAAGGAACAGGAAACATGGAGCTGCAGCTCGACAGGAAACTGGCCAACAAGCGCATATTCCCTGCCGTAGATGTGACCATGAGCAGCACGCGGCGTGATGACCTGCTCTACACCCAGGAGCAGAGCAACAGAATATGGATACTCAGGAACTATCTTGCCGACATGAACTCGGTGGAAGCCATGGAATTCCTCAAAGACCGTCTCGAGAAGACCGTGTCAAACGAAGAATTCTTCGCGACGATGAACGGTGACAGGCTTCAGTAGAAACACCAGGCATTACGGCCAGCTTATAAGTCTCGGGCTGCCTATAATCATAGGGCAGCTCGGGATTATTCTTGTCAGCTTCGCGGATACCATCATGGTGGGGCATTACAGGACAGCGGATCTGGCGGCTGCAAGTTTCGTGAACAATGTGTTCAATCTCGTGATAATCTTCTCCACGGGATTCTCTTACGGACTTACCCCCGTAGTCGGGGAACTTTACGGGAAATCACGACACAGTGAAATCGGGAAAGTGCTGAAGAACAGCCTTGCCACGAATTTTCTCATATCTCTCATCCTGGTTGCCGTGATGACTGTCCTCTATTTCAATGTGGACAAGCTCGGACAGCCTGAAGAGCTCCTGCCGCTGATACGCCCTTATTATCTCGTACTTCTGGTCTCGCTCGTTCCAATCCTGCTTTTCAATGCATTCAAACAGTTCGCTGACGGCATCACGGACACGGTCACGCCGATGTGGATATTGCTTTCAGGGAATGTACTGAACATATTCGGGAACTGGTGTCTCATATTCGGTAAATGCGGATGCCCGGAAATGGGCCTTCTCGGAGCAGGAATCTCCACCCTTGTCTCCCGTATCTTCACACTGATCCTGTTTGCAGGCATCTTCATGTTTTCATCCAGATACGCCGGATACAGGAAAGGTTTCTCGGAAGGAAGACTCGACCGGTCAGATTTCAGGACCTTGAACAGACTCGGATGGCCCGTAGGCCTGCAGATGGGCATGGAGACCGGTTCATTCAGCATAGCCACTGTCATGGTGGGCTGGCTCGGTACGATATCCCTTGCAGCCCATCAGGTAATGCTTACAGTAGGGCAGCTTGGCTTCATGCTGTATTACGGCATGGCAGCAGCCATCGCAGTGAGGACAAGCTATTTTCTCGGACAGAAGGACTATGCGAATGTAAGGAATTCCGCAGGAGCAGGATTCAGACTCATCATGATAATGGCGGCAATGGTCTCTGCAGTAATATTCCTGGCACGGAAACATATCGGCGGACTGTTTTCAGAGAGCGGGGAAGTCGGACTGACGGTGGCACAACTGGTGATACCGTTCATCATCTACCAGTTCGGAGACGGACTGCAATGTGCGTATTCAAATGCATTGAGGGGGATTTCCGACGTGAAACCTGTGGTTCTGATAGCTTTTCTTGCTTATTTTGTCATTTCCCTGCCGGCAGGCTATGTTTTCGGCTTTGTCCTGGGATGGGGACTTCCCGGAATCTGGATGTCATTCCCTCTCGGGCTGACCAGCGCCGGTATCATGTTCTATCTGAGGTTCCGCCACACCATGGCACAAAAAAAATGAGAATCGACACTCACGTGCAGACCCTCATACTAACCACATAATTAATAACACTAAAACTAATAACCAACATGCTGTGAAGTTTTGGAGAACTTCCGAACAGCACGTCTAATCTATTATCAATAACCGTGCCAAAGACTCAAGAAAACGGAAAAACATGCATTTCCGATGTCTGACAGGCTCAGGAATTATCCGAAAGCACGTTCATGACGATATTTCTCGCCATTTCCTTCAGCTCCCCAATGAATTCCCCTGCCTGATAGGTCCCGGATTCTATCATACGGAGTTTCTTCTCCCACATTCCGGTCAGTTCGGCACTTTTCAGCAGTTCCTCATGTATCGTACCGATGAGCTCTTTTCCTGTTCTGGTCGGGTACAGGCTTTTCCTCTCCTTCCTGATATAGTCGCGCTTGAAGAGCGTCTCAATGATGGCCGCCCTCGTGGAAGGACGACCTATTCCATTCTCCTTCAATGCATCACGTAGTTCATCATTGTCGACAAGCTTTCCGGCAGTCTCCATGGCGCGAAGCAGGGTGGCCTCTGTATAGGGCTTCGGAGGAGTCGTCCACGTCTCCTTGAGCTGCGGTTCGTGCGGGCCGCTCTCCCCTGTCCTGAACTCAGGAAGCACTGTATCATCCTGGCCGCTGCCCGGCTTCCCGTCCTGACCGGGCTCGTCTGCAACAGAGCCGTCGGCATTGTCCTGCGAAGCAAGGACGACACGCCATCCGGGCTTGACTATCCGCTTGCCGGTGGCTTTGAACTCGATTTCAGCTGTTTTTCCGGTCACTGTCGTCGTAGATAATTCACAGTCGGGGTAGAAAGCGGATATGAACCGTCTTGCCACCAGGTCATAGACCTTTCTCTCTTCGGGAGTCAGATTCATGGCCGGAACTCCTGTCGGGATGATGGCATGATGGTCGGTAACCTTGGAATTGTCGAACACCTTCTTGCTCTTGGGGAGTTTCCTGCCATTGAGCGGTTCGACAAGAGACTCGTAGCCTTTGAGTCCGGCAAGTACGGACGGGACTTTCGGGTATATGTCATCGCTCAGGAAAGTGGTGTCTACCCTCGGATATGTGGTGGCTTTCTTCTCATACAGGGACTGGATGAGCTTGAGCGTGGAATCGGCGCTGAAAGAGAATTTCCTGTTGCACTCCACCTGCAGCGAAGTCAGGTCGAAGAGTCTCGGAGGAGCCTCCTTGCCCTTCTTCTCGGTCACGCCGGTCACCGTAAAATCCTGTCCGCTGACTTTCGCCAGGAAATCCTCGCCTTCCTCACGGCTGTCGAACTTTCCCTTGGATGAGGAGAATGTCACTCCACGGTAGACTGTCTTCAGCTCCCAATATGGCGAAGGCACGAAATTGTCGATCTCGGCCTGCCTGTTCACTATCATGGCAAGTGTAGGCGTCTGCACCCTTCCTATCGACAGGACCTGCCTGTTTTGCGCATATCTGAGCGTGTACAGGCGGGTGGCATTGATTCCGAGAATCCAGTCGCCGATAGCCCTGGCCAGCCCGGCCTCATAAAGATTCCTGAACTCCGACTCCGGTTTCAGATGACTGAACCCCTCACGTATGGATTCTTCGGTAAGCGATGATATCCACAGCCGCTTCACAGGGCACTTGACTCCGGCCTTCAGCATCACCCAGCGCTGGATAAGCTCCCCCTCCTGCCCGGCATCTCCGCAGTTTATAATCTCATCGGCATTCTGCATGAGACCTTTTATAATATTGAACTGACTGACATATGTCTCGTTGTCGATCAGCTTTATTCCGAACCTCGGGGGTATGACAGGGAGGGAAGAAAGCATCCACATCTTCCATTGCGGATTATAGTCATGAGGCTCCTTCAGAGTGCAGAGGTGGCCGAAGGTCCATGTCACCTGGTAACCGTTCCCCTCAAGATACCCCTGCATCTTCCTGGTAGCCCCCAGGACACCTGCTATCTCTCTCGCCACACTCGGCTTCTCTGCTATGCAAACTATCATAATCCGTCTGTCTTTGACCTCTGCCAAAATTCTCCAGGCCAAAATTACTTCAAAATTTGTCAACGGCAAACCGGCAGGCAAAAAATATTATTCCTATCTTTGTATGATTAATGGATCATTTTAAGACAAAATAAAAGATGAAAAGAATTGTAAAGGCAGCTGCAGCCGTATCAGCAGCACTCGCAGGACTCGCTGCTCTCAGCAGCTGCAACAACGGGAAACAGATTTCCGGAACATTTTCAGATATCCAGAATGACTCCCTCGCCTTTTACCTTTATGAACCGGCCGGAGAATGTGTACTTGCCGACACAGTCGTGGCGCAGAACGGGAATTTCGAGATAAGCTTCAAGGATACCGCCGTGTTCCTGGCCTACATTTTCCCGCTTGACCATAATGGACAGCCAAACCCTGCATTCATCCTTCCGGGAGAGAAATTGAAGGTGTCAGGAACTGCGGACGCCCCTGTATACAGCGGGACTGAAATATATGACGGGCTCGCCGGTTTCCATGGATTCCAGGAGATACAGGACGAATTCGAGGCACTGTTCGAGAAGAACAGGACTGTCGCCGAGGATGACATCGTAGGGCTGCAGAATCTGAATGCCGCTCATGAAGCGCTTGTCGCAAAAAGGGACAGCATTTACAGTGAATACATAAAGAACAATCCGAATTCCCTGACATCCGGCTATCTTACACTGTTCATGAATCCTGAAGCAGGGCTTGAATCATACGGACGTCTCGGTGATAAGGTGAAGAAAAGTTCCATGGGCTCTTTCCTTTCATACATTGCTGAAGCATACAAGGGATTGGTAGAGAAGGAGAAGAACAAAGCCAATGTCCAGCCTGGCAAACCGGCACCGGAATTCTGCCTCAAGGACATGGACGGGAACGAGAGGACTCTCGCCTCTTTCAGGGGCAAATACGTGCTGCTCGACTTCTGGGGCGAATGGTGCTACTGGTGCATGAAAGGTATGCCTGACATGAAGAAATATTATGACAAATACAGCAGCAAGATCGAATTCGTGGGTATAAACTGCCGCGACTCGGAAGAGACCTGGAAGAAGACCGTAAAGGAGCAGGGGCTCAAATGGACCAACCTCTATAACGGCAACGGGGAAGAGATACTTGTCAAATATGCAGTACAGGGCTTCCCTACCAAGGTCCTGATAGACAAGGACGGGAACATAGTGGATGTCTTCGTGGGAGAAAGCGAGGACCTCTACAACAAACTTGACGAACTTTTCTAAATGTCACAGGAGCATGATAACAGAGGAATCAGCAGGGAAGTCATCTGGGAATGCGCCCTGCTGATTCTGATTTTCGTCCTCGGCATCATCCTGTTCAGGCAGGCACAGGCATTCATGAGCGGAGTGCTCGGGGCTTTCGCACTTTATATCCTGCTGAGAAACGTCTCTTTCAAGCTGACTGAAAAGATACACAGACCCACCCTGTCGGCGACCATTATCGTGATATGCGTGATACTCTTCATTGTCATCCCTCTGTCGCTTCTGGCATGGTTCATCATAGCGCAGCTGCAGAAGATAAACTGGAACACCAATGACATAGTGGCTCCTGCGATGCAGGCTATCGACATAATCAAAGAGAAATACCATATAGACCTGGTATCGGAAAAGGCGGTCACCTTCGTGGCAGCCAAGGTTACGGCTTTGGGACAGTCCATCATAAACGGCATCGGGGATTTCTTCATAAACATTCTTGCAGCCCTTATCCTGCTGTTTTTCCTCCTGTCCGGAGGCCGCAAAATGGAGAATTACCTGGCTTCGCTCATCCCGATGAAAAACGTTAACAAGAAAGAGACCATAGAAAGGATCAGCGTAATGGTCAAGTCCAATGCCGTCGGGATACCTATGGTGGCACTGCTTCAGGGAATCATAGCATGGATCGGCTATGCAAGTTTCGGAGTGCCGTATGCTTTCCTGTATGCTTTCCTGACCGGGCTGTGTTCCGTGGTACCTATCGTGGGGACGATGGTGATATGGATTCCCGTGGGAATATATTTCGCGATTCTCGGCCTTTGGGGGAAAGCCATAGGCATCATCCTTTTCGGTGCGATTTGCATTTCCCAGAGTGACAATCTGCTGCGCTTCATCCTCCAGAAAAAGCTGGCGGACACACATCCGCTGATCACGATATTCGGTGTCGTGGTCGGACTTCCGCTGTTCGGCTTCATGGGTATCATCTTCGGACCTCTGCTTGTGTCCCTCTTCCTGCTTTTCGTGGATATGTTCAGAAAGGAATACCTTACAGAAAGCACTGAAGACAGTGCCGTACCGGAGGACATAAAACATGAAGACAACACAGACTGAGACAGCTCCAGAGTCGCATCCTCTGGAGCCTTTTCTTCCCGTCAATGCCAGAATACTGATCCTCGGAAGCTTTCCTCCGAAACGGGAAAGATGGTCGATGGATTTCTTCTATCCGAATTTCACCAACGATTTCTGGCGCATCATCGGGATGGTATTCTTCGATGACAGGTCGCATTTCATCACATGCGACGGCAAACATTTCGACAAGGAAGCCATAATGTCCTTCTGCAGGTCTGAAGGTATCGCAATGTATGATACGGCCGCAAGTGTCAGGAGACTGAAAGACAATGCATCGGACAAATTCCTGGAAATCGTCTCCCCTGCCGATATCCCGGCTCTGCTGGAAAGGCTTCCGGAATGCAGGGACATAGCAGTGACAGGACAGAAGGCAGCAGAGACAGCTGCGGGTATTCTCGGCTGCAGCATCCCCTCCCCAGGCAGTTTCACTGACATAAGACCCGGACTGAGATTCTGGCGCATGCCTTCCACCTCGAGGGCCTATCCGCTGCCGATAGAGAAGAAGGCAGAGGCATATCGCAGGCTCTTCGGGAAATGATCCTGCAGGTTTCCGGATTGATTACCCTATTGCAGAGAGAAGCACCTCTCCGAGTGTCGGATGGATATGCACGGCATTGCGCAGATCCCGTGTCGTACAGCCGGCAGACATAAGTGCAGATACCTCCTGGACAAGATCGGAAGCATGAGTTCCGATAACATGACAGCCAAGAATCCTGCCGTCTGGGGCAGCCAGTATCTTGCACAGGCCGTCCTGCTCACCGAGGCAGACAGCCTTTCCGTTGGCCCGGAAAAATGACTTGAAAACCTTGTATTCCAGATGCTTGTTCCTGCAATCATCTTCGGTCAGCCCCACACCTGCCGCTTCGGGCCGTGTAAAGACTGCCGACGGCATTACGGAAAGATCCGGCAGCGGAACGGACGGACGTCCGGAAATCTCCGACATGATGGTATCCAGTGCTATTCTGCCCTGGAATACAGCAGCATGGGCAAGAAGCTGTCGTCCGTTCACATCTCCGATTGCAAAGATATGAGGGACGGATGTCCGCATCCTGTCATCCACGCAGATGACCCCATGGTCGGTAGAAATCCCCGCCGCCCCGACATCCAGTCCCCGCAGTTCAGGTCTGCGACCGACAGCCACGAGCACCTTGTCCGCCAGGCACGACTCTCCGGAACCTTTGCGTATCCACGAGACTTCAAGGCAGTCATCCCAAGTCTCCGGATCATGGACCCGGCTGATGGAACTGACCTGGGACTGGAGGCTGAAACCGATGCCTGACCTGGCCAGATTCTGCCTCAGCCGTTTCGCGATGTCGCTGTCATACCGCGGCAGCACCTCCCTGCAGGATTCCACGACAGTGACCCTGGCCCCGAATGTACTGAACACGGAAGCGAATTCAAGGCCGATGACACCTCCTCCTATGATGCACAGCCGCCCGGGGACAATGTCGAGTCGGAGCATGCCTGCAGAATCAAGGACTCCGTCAAGATCAATTCCAGGTATCTGCGGGATGAAAGGGACCGAACCTGTGGCAATTACCGTATAGTCGGAGCGGTATTCCCTTTCACCGGCCATGACAGTACGGCTGTCCAGGAATCTGGCCCTGCCGCGCACCAGCTCCACTCCTGCAGCCGAAAGCATGTTTTCCACATTTGTACGCAAGGATGACACTATCGCATCCTTTCTCGACTTCACTTCCTTGAAATCAAGGAAAGGTTCCCGGACATGGACACCGAACATGTCCGCATGGTGGATTTCCTCCATGATTTCAGCCGAACGGCAATATGCCTTTGTCGGTATGCATCCTGCATTCAGGCATGTACCACCAACCTGTCCCGCCTCTGCCAGAGTCACTTCAAACCCGTTTTTCACCGCTGCCAGCGCAGTCTCGTAACCGCCGGGGCCAGCGCCTATTACAAGTATCCTCATGGCTTGTGTTGATAAACAAGTACAGGATGCGTGGCGGCAAGAGTCTCGTCAGGACGGCGGACAGGTGTATTGTGCGGAGCCTCCTTCAGCAGGTCAGGATCCGTGAGGGCTTCATCCGCAATCTTCTTCATGGCGTCTATGAATGCATCGAGAGTCTCTTTCGACTCCGTCTCCGTAGGCTCGATCATTATGGACTGGTGGAAAAGCAGAGGGAAATATATCGTAGGAGCATGGAAGCCATAGTCGAGGAGGCGTTTGGCGACATCGAGGGTAGTGACATCTCCGCTGCATGCGGCCAGTCCGTCGAAGACAGTTTCGTGCTTGCAGAGTGAAGGTATCGGCAGCCTGTATCTGTCCTTCAGGGATTCCTTCACATAATTTGCGGCAAGCACGGCATACGGTCCTACCTTCCTGACATTCCGCTTTCCGAGCATAAGGATGTAAGTATATGCCTTCATAAGCATTCCGAAATTCCCCATGAAGCCGGAAATCCGTCCCACAGAGGATTCCGGCATGGCAATTTCATATTCTCCTGTCCCGTCCCGTTTCCTGATGGCAGGCATTGGCAGCAGATGTTTAAGATTCTCCGTAACCCCTACAGGACCGGCCCCGGGACCGCCGCCCCCGTGCGGAGTGGAGAATGTCTTGTGCAGGTTCAGATGCATGATGTCGAAGCCCATGTCTGCAGGACGGACTTTTCCAAGCAATGCATTCATGTTCGCTCCATCGTAATACATCAGACCTCCGGCAGCATGTACCGCAGCTTCAATCCTGTGGATGTCCTTTTCAAACAGGCCGAGGGTGTTCGGATTCGTCATCATGATTCCTGCCACGGTTTCATCCAGCAAAGGAAGAAGGCTTTCCATATCTATAAGGCCCTCACCGGTGGATTTCACCTGCACGACTTCCAGGCCGCAGACCGCGGCACTGGCCGGATTGGTCCCGTGGGCACTGTCCGGAACAATGATGCGGGTCCTTCCCGTGTCTCCTCCGGACAGATGGTACTTCCTCATGATCATTAGCCCGGTCAGCTCTCCATGTGCTCCTGCAAAAGGATTCAGGGTGAAGGCGGACATTCCGGTAAGGGCGCAGAGCCAGTCTGACAGCTCGCTGTAGATCCGGAGAACTCCCTGCATGGATTCCGCAGGCTGGAGAGGGTGTATACCGGAAAAACCGGAAAAGGAGGCCACCTCCTCGCTGATTCTGGGATTGTACTTCATGGTACAGCTGCCGAGAGGATAGAAACCGGTATCGACACTGAAATTCATATCCGACAGGTTCACGTAATGCCTGACCGCATCAGGTTCGCTGACTTGCGGAAGATCAAGGGGCGAAGAACGTTTCAGATTGGCAGGGATTCCGTCCGCCCGGTCTTTCCAGCTGTTTTCCGGGAGAGAAAAGCCGATGCGCCTTTCTTTAGAAAGCCCGAATATGAGTTTATCGTAATATTTCATGGTCTGGCGAAAGTTTATCATTCACTATATCCCGGCATATATCGAGATGACAGAATAATGCGGCATCCACGACCTGTTCTATCTCTTCTTCGGTACGGTTCTCCGTGACACAGAAAGAAACAAGGTCTTCTCCGCATGACAGAGCCCCGAAAATCCCTTTGTCCAGAAGGGATTTCTGAAGCCTGTCCACCGGAAGTCTGGACCTGAGCGTGAATTCCTTCAGGAAAGGCTTGCCGAATGCGTCGGTGAAAAGCCCCGTCTCCAGAAGTCTGGAATGCAGGCTGTGTGCTCCTCCATAGGAAAGGTCGTTTACTCGTCTGAGACCCTGCGGTCCCATCAGGGAAAGATAGACAGTCACGTAAAGAGCCATCAATGACTGGTTGGAGCAGATATTGCTCGTGGCTTTCTCTCTTCTTATGTGCTGTTCACGCGCCTGCAATGTAAGTACGTAGGCCTTTTTTCCATCGGCATCCACCGTCTCCCCTGCTATGCGTCCGGGAAGCTTGCGGACGAACTCCTGCCTGCAGCAAAGAAAGCCCAGATACGGTCCGCCGGCATTCAAAGGAATGCCCAGACTCTGGGCCTCTCCGCAGGCCAAATCGGCTCCCCATTCCCCTGGTGTCCTGATGACAGCCAGGGAGGAAGGGTCGGAATATACCGCCAGAAGCGCCTTGGCGTCATGCACGGCATCAGCGAGTCCGGAAAGGTCTTCTATGATACCGTAACGGTTTATCCCGGGGACAAGCACACCGGCCACATCCTCGCTCCGGAGTTCCCGGCAGATTGAAGCCAGATCGGATTCTCCGTCTTTTCCGGGAATCACATCAAGCCCCACACCGTGGAATCCCATATACGTCTCCACGACCTGGAGCACTTGCGGAAGCAGGGTACCGGAAAGAAGTATCCGCTTCTTCTTCCTTGTGCATGACATGGCCATAAGCATGGCCTCGGCTGCGGATGTCGGTCCGTCATACATGGAGGCGTTGGAACAGTCCATACCTGTCAGCATGGACATCATGGTCTGGAACTCGAAGATATACCTCAACGTCCCCTGTGACACTTCCGCCTGGTAAGGAGTGTAGGAAGTAAGAAACTCCGGCCGTGAAATCATGGACAGAGCCGCTGCAGGAGAATAATGGTCATATGCACCTGCACCGCAGAATATCTTCAGCTTCCTGTTTTTTGAAGAGAGGTCAGCAAATCTCCGCCGGATCTCCATTTCCGTCATGGCGTCGGGGATGTCGAATTCCCCTTTGAAAAGCACATCCTCGGGCACATCTGAATACAGGCTGTCAAGTGAAACGGCACCTGCCTTGTCGAGCATGGCCCTTATATCCTCATCAGTATGAGGAAAATACGCAAAACCCATGGCTGTCCGTACCTGTTATTCCTGCCTTGCGAGGAATTCCGCATAAGCTGCAGAATCCATCAGTTCCGAAGTCTCTGCCGGATCGCTCATCCTGACCTTTATGATCCAGCCGGCATAAGGGTCCCGGTTCAGCAGCCCGGGATCATCTTCCAGTTCACCGTTATGCTCCATGACAGTTCCTGATACAGGAGCATACAGGTCGCTGGCAGCCTTCACGCTCTCGACAGCCCCGAATTCTTCATTCCTGGACACCTCGTCATCCTCATCCGGCATATCCACATAAACGATGCTCCCCATGGATTTCTGTGCGAAATCCGTAATGCCGATAACGGCTATCCCGTCTTCGAGCTTTACCCATTCATGTGATTCGCTGTAGAACAGCCCGTCGATAATCTTGCTCATAATCTGGTATGTTAAAGTTGTTTCCGATATTTCCTGTCATAGAATCTTTTCCTGCAGACCTTGCCAGGGAAGACCCTTTTTCTGATGCGGATGTCCACTGCAGTGCCGATATCAGCATAGCGGGCATCTACAAATGCCATACAGACACTCTTTCCCGTAGAGATGGAGTTATACCCCGTAGTCACCTCTCCTATCATGCATCCGTCATGTTCCACAGGATATCCTGCCCTCGGTATCGCCTTGTCGTCGAGAGTGATTCCTACCAGCTTCCTTGCAAGCCCTTTTTCTTTCAGGGCCATGACGGCTTGCCTGCCTATGAAATCCGGTTTGTCAGTCCTGACAAAGACTCCGAGACCTGCTTCGAGCGGAGAGATATCCTTCCCGAGCTCGTGCCCGTAAAGCGGCAGCCCGGCTTCGAAACGCAGTGTGTCCCTGCAGCCAAGCCCGCATGGAGTCACCTTGGCGGAAAGCAGGGATGACCATAATTTCCTGGTAACCTCGGGAGAAGAATAGAACTCGAAGCCATCCTCTCCTGTATAGCCTGACCTGCTTGCAATCACCCTGTCTCCTTCAAAATCCACCTCCTTGAATGTATAGAAGACAAGATCCGAGAGTTCGAATCCAAGCACCTTTCCGGCTGTCTCTTCGGATTCCGGTCCCTGAAGGGCGATCTGCCCGTATTGTCCGGACAGGTCCTCCACCTTCACATCATGGCCGGAAGCCGCGGAAAGTATCCACTCGTAATCCTTGCCGATATTGGCGGCATTGACCACAAGCAGGTACTGTCCGTCTGCAGCCATCCTGTACACGAGAAGATCATCCACGACACCGCCGTCAGGGTAGAGCATCATTCCGTAACGGATATGTCCCGGTGACAGGCCTGAGGCGTCATTGGTGAAAATATGGTCTACAAGCCAAGAGGCTTCCGGTCCCGACACGGATATCTCCCCCATGTGGGATACATCGAACATGCCGCAATGCTGCCTGACGGCATTGTGCTCTGATATTATGTCTGAATACTGTATCGGCATCATGAAGCCGCCGAAAGGACTCATGCTTGCACCTGATGCCACGTGGCTGTCGTAAAGGCAGGTCCGTCTGTATGTTTCCATATTTAGCGCAGATTAACGTATTTTCTGTAAATTCATATTGCAGCCGTATCTTGTTTCCTGCTGTGCCGGCCGGAAATGAAAGCCGGGTCGAGGTAAGAAGCCATGAGATGCCCTATAGCTGCCATGTCGGCTGAAGTCAGGGTCCTTTCACCGTCGCAGAATGTCCTGACAATGGCGGTCTGGAGCGACTGCATGTCCACACGGGCGAATTCCGACAGGTTGGCCACCCTCTGCCGTACGGATGTGATCCCTTTCGGCCTCAGTTTTTCCACCGGAGGGGTAATGGCTTTCTGCATTCTGGAGATATCCGCATCACAGAGCAAGGTGGCATGTATGATATTCATGCAGCCGATGCCGTAGCAGGCGCTGCCCGATACCTTCCTTCCATCCACGGTTATATCGTTCCTGCCGGAAGGCCATGCACCGAAACCGCAATTCCGGAGGCACAATGCGAAAAGGGAGATGAATCTGCTGAACAGGAACATCCTGTCATTTCCGCCGACGACGGCCGAGACCATCAGATTCCCCATGTCGGCATATACGCATCCGCCGCCGCTTTTCCTCCTGCAGATATCTATACCCTCCGCCCTGCAGAAATCCATATCCACTTCCGACTCCATATTCTGGTTCCTGCCGGCAATGACCGTCGGAGAGACCTGCCACAGGAACAGACAGTCATCCCTTCCGCTGCGGGCAAGATATTCCTCCGCCGCCAGAAAGAACGGGAGAGGCCGGCCGCAGACCTGCTCAGGGAAAAGGATATGGACCATACCGGCTGTTACTTGATCCTGATGAACTCCACCGGCTGGTCCATGGTCTTGTCCAGAGGCCGCGATGTGAATCTGACCTTGGAGAAATCAATGGCCTTCAGATCAATGCACCTGATGGTGGAATTCCATGCCGTCCTGTAGTAGAAGCGCAGGGACTGCAGGTCGGATGATGTCGTCCACTGGGTCGCGCTCGGCAGATCATCCGGGACAGGAGCTGCAGAAGGATTGTGCTCTATCCCGATAGGAATGTCGAAATTGTTCAGTATCTGGAATGTCTCCTTGACAGTCTCGAAACCTGTGGCATACTGAGGTGCCGTGGCCTTGTAGAAAGCAGCCCTCACGAAGCGGGAAGGCGGGGTGACATCCCCCGGTATGCCGCGGAATCCCGTACCTGCTCCGAATGAGGACAGTGTGACGCCCTCTGCCAGTTTGTTCGGTGAAGCATTGCCGGGATAAAGATTGACATAATTGTTCAGGTTGGTCATCTGCCATTCGAATCCCGGTGAATTGGTCAGGACTCCGAGTGTATTCTCATGGAACTGAGGGATACCGTCCACAATCTCCAGAACCACCTGCCTGCCGGAAGCGTCCCCTATGCGCCAGTGGGCCGTCTGGGTCTCCGGGCTCAATGCCACCACATGGATATCCCCGATGGCGGAAATCACTTCGTCCACTGTGGAGAAGCTCCCGAGTATCCATGCGGCAAGCTGGACATCGACAATCGTGGACTTGCTTTCCGCTGCATCATAGTCCTCGTATTTGCCGTATCCCGGGAAAAAGAACAGCCCGGCGGAAAGCCCTGTCTCGTTCAAGCCTTCGGTGACGAATTCATCCTGCATCACGGATATGCCGGCATATCCGTACTTCGATGTGAACTCAAGGCCGTTTGCACCCGCCGGAGTCAAAGCCGTCTGTGCATAGCCACGCGGAACCACCACATAGCGGCTCTGGAGAAAACTTCCACCCCATTCGCAAGTCCTTGCCAGCACATGGCTGCTGTCCTTGGAGACAAGGGTGATACCTGTACACGCTTCAGATTCATACGACGCCGCCGTAAAGAATACGGCTGCAGACAAGATCAGAAATGCCCCTGGTTTCATAATATGTCATCAATTAAGTGGTAATAATATCCCTGTACGGGACAGAAGATAAATTTAAGCAGATATTAATTATTAAACAATATTTTCATCAAATAAACTGCCCGTGTTTTTGAAAAATTTAAAACTGTTCCTAATTTCGCAGTCCGAAACACTTATTTTAACGTGAGTTCGATGAAAAGAACGGAGTGAATTTCAGAGAACTACCTCTTTTAGAGGATTCGGGAAACGAATCCGTAGGCAAGTCCTCCCATACGAAGGGGAGGATTTAGGCGGGGTGACACGTAAAAGGCATGAGATTTCGAAGAAATCGTAACGTCAGTTCGACGAAGTCTCTGATACTGAGTAAAATAATCCATCGAACTGACATTATTTTATAATACATATGAATAGAGCTACCGTATATATGTTGTCATCCATCATCCTGGGCGTATCCGCATCGTCCGGACTTTCTGCCCAGACAGGCATTTTCGACACGAGACCGCAGAATGATGCTGCGGAAAGACTGCTGACAATGGAAGAAGCCGTAATCGGCAATGAACTCAGGCCTGAAAACCGCAGTACCATATGGAGACCGGGCACCTCTGACCTCAGTGTCTTCGAAAACGGGAGACTGCTTGCCATGAACCCTGCCGAAGGCACGGATTGCGAAATCCTCTCCAGCGAGGACCTGATCCGCCTGACGGGAGCAGAGAACCCGGAATTCGAGACCTGGACAGACATGGATCACGTGGTCTTCCGGACAGGAAAGACATATTTCATCATAGATATCGCCGGGAAACGGCTTGAAGGACGGATATGCCTTCCGGACGACGCCATGAACCTAAAGCTGAATCCCGCCGGCTACCATCCCTTCACCAGAGGGAACGGCCTGTATTTCTGCGACAACGCCGGAAATATCTATCCGATAGCCGAGGACCCTGACAAGAATATCACTTACGGACAATATGTGAGCCGGCACGAGTTCGGAATAAACGATGGCATCTTCCTTTCCGGTTCCGGCAAAAAAACCGCGTTCTACAGAAAGGATGAAAGCGCAGTGGGCACATTCCCTCTGCTGGACATAAACTCCAGGACCGGCTCTCTGATGGAGATAAAGTATCCGATGGCAGGCATGTCTTCCGAGAACGTAAGGATCGGGGTCTATGACTTCGCGTCGGACATGACCGTCTACCTGGACTGCGATGACTTCGGATACGACCAGTATCTTACCGGCATAAGCTGGACACCTGACGGGGAGAAGCTTCTGGTCCATGTGCTTGACAGAAGCCAGAGGCATTTGAAACTGAATCTGTATGATGCCTCCACAGGCGGGTTCATCCGGACAATCCTCACGGAGGACAATGACAGATACGTCGAGCCGCAGGATCCTGTATGGTTCGTGAAAGGAAAGGACGACACATTCATATACAGGACTGACAACAGGGACGGATACCGCAACCTCTATCTGTGCGATCTGGACGGGAATGTCAGAAGACTGACAAAGACAGACGCCGACATTGCATACATAGGGAACGACGGCAGGAAAGTGTACTACACCTCCGCGGAAGTGTCACCTGTGGAGAACCATTTCTTCAGCGTGGACATCAGGAGCGGGAAGGCTTCCAGACTCACCTGCGAACGCGGCTGGCACGAAATAAGCCTCAGTCCGGACTGCCGCTGTTTCACGGACAGCTACAGCAGCCTCAATGTGCCCCGCATCGTGGATTTCCGCCCGGTATCCGGAAGCGGCAGAGTGAACCTGCTCACTGCCGGGGACCCTGTGGCGGATTTCAGATTCTCGAGAATCTCGCTCGGGAAGGTCAGGAGCGCCGACGGGAAATATGACAACTATTACAGGCTCATCTTCCCGATGGATTTCGACCCTGCGAAGAAATATCCTCTTATAGTGTACGTATACGGAGGTCCGCATTCCCAGATGGTGAAGGACACATGGCTCGCCGAGCTGCGCAGATGGGAGATGCTGATGGCTCAGAAAGGGTATATTGTATACGTTCAGGATAACAGGGGCACCCAGAACAGGGGCGCGGAATTCGAGAAAGCCATCCACGGGCAGTGCGGCCAGGCCGAGATGGCCGACCAGATGGAAGGAGTGAAGATGCTGTGCAGCCTTCCGTTTGTGGATAAGGACAGGATAGGCGTCCACGGATGGAGCTACGGCGGATTCATGACCATTTCCCTGATCACGAACTATCCGGAAGTGTTCAAGGTGGCTGTGGCAGGCGGTCCGGTCATAGACTGGAAGTGGTACGAGGTCATGTACGGTGAAAGGTATATGGGCAGTCCCGTCTCCAACCAGGACGGCTACAGCAGGACGAGCCTTATCGGGAAGGCCGGGGATCTGAAGGGGAAGCTGCTCATCTGCCAGGGAGCGGTCGACGATGTGGTGGTATGGCAGAACAGCCTGAGTTTTGTGAACGAATGCATCAGGCACAATGTCCAGGTGGATTATTTCCCGTACCCGTGTTCGCAGCATAACATGCAGGGCGGAGCCAGAGTCCATCTGATGGACAAGGTGACCATGTATTTCGACGATTATCTTTAACAGGGTATTTCCCGGACAAAAGGAAAGCAGGCTAAAGAACCATCCTGAGCCTGCCTGAAAAGAAAATATTAGAATTGAATGTGTGTGTTTAAAACGTTTACAAAATTTGTCATTTTTCTGAAAATAAACTGTCATTATTGACCGAAAACATATCAAATATTTCCTTTTTTGTCGTATTTTTACAGAAAATACATTTGATATGGAGGATTGGATAAAGATTTATGACAATTATTCCGGCAAAATGAAATTCAGCAAACCCGTATCGCTGATCGAGAAATATGTACTCTCGGACACAATAATCCTTCTGATATGCCTGAAAGGACATGCCAGGTTCAACGTCAGGTTCAAGGAATACACTCTCTCGGAAGGCAGCTTCATGGCGATTGGGGCGGGAACTCCTTTCTATTACACGGAACGGAGCAGGGACATGAAGGTGAACATCATCACCATCAAGGAATCCGCTTTCGACAAACTGGCTCCGGGACTCATAAGGATATATTTCCGCAGACTCATCTACAGCAATCCGCTTCACCATATCCCTGCAGACAAAATGGAGATGTGCGATATGATCCATTCATATCTGAAAGGTTTCATCGGACGGAATGACAATTATTTCAAACGGCAGATCGTGAGGAATTATCTGGATATCATGTTCTATGAGGCATGCAATATCCTTCTGCATGAACCGGAGATAGAGAAGTCGAAAGACAGGCACAAGGATGAGATTGCAGGGAATTTCATCATGCTGCTTGAGAAGCATTTCAAGACCAGCAGGAAAGTGGAGTTCTTCGCCAGAGAGCTGAACATTACCCCGAAGTACCTCTCCACCGTAGTGAAAGAATCCACAGGACGTACTGCTTCGGCCTGGATAGACGACTATACGGTCATGGAAGCCAGGAACATGCTGAAATCAAGCACCAAGACCATACAGGAAATCAGTTATGATCTTGGCTTTGCCACACCGTCGCATTTCTCGAAATTCTTCAAGGACAAGACAGGGCTTACTCCGAAAGAGGCAAGGGCAAACCACAACTGAAATCAGCGGATGCGTGCAGTCTCTGAAGCGACCCGGGCTGCCGCCTTGGCAAAATTGGCCGTGGAATCGGCATAGAGAATCCCGCGGGAGGAGTTTATGAGCAGGCCTCCAAGGTCGTTTGCCCCGTATTCCATGACTTCCTCCGCAGAGCCGCCCTGGGCGCCGACTCCCGGCACAAGCAGGAAATGCTCCGGACAGAAAGACCTGATCTCCTTCAGTTTCTCGGCTTTGGTGGCGCCTACGACAAACATCATGTTGTCCGGTGTGGATATGGACATCATCTCTTCCATCACTGCCTGATACAGAGGCTTCCCGTCCTTCTGTGCCATCTGGAACTGGACTGCCGAAGAATTCGACGTAAGCGCCAGGACTATGGCCCATTTGTCCTTGTATTCAAGGAATGGCACTATGCTGTCCTGTCCCATGTACGGGGAAAGTGTCACTGCATCGAAGTCCATGCGTTCGAAGAAGGCCTTTGCGTACATCCTGGCCGTATTCCCGATATCCCCGCGTTTGGCATCGGCAATCAGAAACATCTCCGGATAAGTCGTACGGATGTATTCGACTGTGGCCTCCAGTGCCCTCATTCCTTCCTCACCGTAACATTCGTAGAAAGCCAGATTAGGCTTGTACGCCACACAATATGGAGCAGTGGCATCGATGATAGCCTTGTTGAACTCGATGATGGATCTCGCCTTGCCGCCGAAAAGATGGCCCTTTATCGCAATCTCGGAGGATGCCAGGCCTTTAATATGTTCCGGCATCTTGGAATAATCTACATCAAGACCGACGCAAAGCATGGTCTTCTTCTTCTGTATCTGCTGATACAACTGTTCTCTGTCCATTTTATTTCTCCTCCCTGTAATATTCATAAAACAACGCTATCGACTCCATGCCCATGAAAAGCTGGCTCAGGAGGTAGCTTTCATTCGGCGAGTGGATGGTATCCCGCTCAAGCCCGAAGCCCATCAGAAGCGGATCGATGCCGAGAATCCTCTGGAGATCTGCCAGGATCGGGATGCTGCCGCCTCCCCTGCTCGGGACCGGCTCGACTCCGTAGACCTCGGTCATTGCCCTGGATGCTGCCTGATAAGCAGGCGATGATATCGGAATGAGGAAGCCGTTTCCTCCGTGGTATCGCTTCACATCTACCTGTACATACGCAGGAGCAATCGACTTTATATGCTCTTCAAAGAGTCCTGTTATCTTTTCGCTGTCCTGATCAGGCACCAGCCTCATGGAAATCTTGGCACAGGCCGTGGACGGAAGGACGGTCTTGGCTCCTTCCCCGGTGTAGCCGCCCCAGATGCCGTTCACATCCAGACACGGTCTGATTCCGGTACGTTCGAGGGTGGTATAGCCTGCTTCGCCCTTGAGTTCCCGCACCTTGAGGAAACCCTTGTACTCTTCAATGTCGAAAGGAGCTCTGGCGAGCTTTGCCCTGTCCTCCGATGAAAGCTCCACCACATCGTCGTAGAAGCCTTTGACCGTGATGCGGCCATCCTTGTCAATCAGGGACGAAATCATGTCGCACAGGACATTTATCGGATTGGCGACAGCTCCGCCGTAATGCCCGGAATGCAGATCCTTGTCCGGCCCGGTCACCTTGATTTCAAGATATGAAAGTCCTCTCATGCCGCAGTTTATGGAAGGGACCTGTTCCGATATCATGGTAGTATCAGACACGAGGATGACATCCGCCTTCAGGAGTTCCTTGTGCTCTTCGGCCCATGAGGCAAGGGACGGGCTTCCGATCTCCTCCTCGCCTTCGAAGATGAATTTCACATTATGGTTCAGCTTCCCTGTGCGGACCAGGAACTCGAAGGCCTTGATGTGCATGAAAAGCTGGCCCTTGTCATCGTTAGCACCTCTGGCATAAATGGCCCCGTCGCGTATCTCCGGCTCGAAAGGGTCGGATTTCCAAAGGTCTAAAGGGTCGGCGGGCTGGACGTCATAATGGCCGTAGACCAGGACCGTGTCCAATGCAGGATCGATGGTCTTGCTGCCGAATACGACAGGATGCCCTGAAGTCGGGCAGACCATGGCATCGTCGGCACCTGCTTCGACAAGGAGTTCCGCCAGACGTTCCGCACAGTGCTGCATGTCCGGCTTATGGCTTTCAAGCGAGCTTACTGAAGGGATTCTCAGGAGCGAGAAGAGCTCTTCAAGGAATCTGTCTCTGTTGGCTTCGATATATTCTTTCATACAGGATTTCTTCAACTGATGCAAAGATAGCATGTTTCAGTAAAAATTAAAAGCGCGGACAAAGTCTGGCTTTTATCCGCGCTTTTAATTCAACATGAGACCACTGTCATTCGGCAGGGGTCTCGGTTATAGGCTTGTTCACACTGAAGACACATGCCTGGGAAAGTGCATTGCCTTCATTGTCGGTAAGTTTGATAGTGAAGGTGTGCTCTGAATACCCCTCGGGTGCAACAGTGGTAATCATGGAAAGAAGCTTGGTGATGTCGAAATTCACCTCTGTCTTGTTGAGAAGAGCATCTCCTGTCGGGACTTTATACAGCCCCCCAAGTATAGCGGCTGCAGTCTTGTCGTTGATCAGATCGAGTTCGGAAGAGAGATTAATTTTACCCAAGGCTGCTTCCAGAGCGTCTGAATCTATCGACACTATGAAAGTCTTGATCCCGGCAGGTGCCTTTATGACGATATTCGCATCAGCGTTTTCGTCTATCGGCATAACATCGAAATCCGGGTTCGCTGCCCACTCGATTGAAGGCTTCCCTGTACCTTCATTGCCTTCATTTTCATTTCCGCCTTCCTTCTCGCATGAAGAGAAAGCCACGATGGCTGAAACCATCGCCATTGCTGTCAAGAATCTTTTCATCTTTTTTTGGGTTTAAATTGTTTGATAATCCCGGGTGTGCCCGGTGTATTTCTGTCATTTCTTTCCGGAGGGAACAGCTGTCGAGCCGAGTTTCTCCTTCGCATAGTCAAGGGTCAGTTCGAAAACCTTCTTTCTCGAAGACGGGGCTTCATACATGGCATCGGTCATTATCTTCTCGCATATCGAGCGGAGACCGCGGGCCCCGAGCCTGTTCTCCATGGCCGTATCCACTATGAGTTCCAGCACGCCCGGCCCGATTTCAAGATCCAGGCCGTCCAGCTCGAACATCTTCTTATACTGGCGGATAATGGCGTTCTTCGGTTCTGTGAGAATCCTCAGAAGTGCATCCCGGTCAAGCTTGTCCAGATAAGTGATTACCGGCAGGCGGCCGATGATCTCCGGGATCAGTCCGTAAGAACGCAGATCCTGGGCCTCGACATACTGCAGAAGATTGTTCTTGTCCACCTGCTGCCGGCTTGCAGCCCCATAGCCTATCACCTGGGTGTTCAGCCTCTGGGCTATCCTGCGTTCGATGCCTTCGAAAGCTCCTCCGCAGATAAAGAGGATGTTCTGGGTATTCACATGAATGAATTCCTGCTCAGGATGCTTGCGCCCCCCTTTCGGCGGAACATTTACCACACTCCCTTCGAGAAGTTTCAGCAGAGCCTGCTGGACTCCCTCTCCTGAGACATCCCTCGTGATGGAAGGATTGTCGCTCTTGCGGGCTATCTTGTCTATCTCATCGATGAAGACAATACCCCTCTCTGCAAGCTTGACATTATAGTCGGCCTCCTGAAGCAGACGCGTGAGTATGCTTTCCACGTCCTCGCCCACATAGCCGGCCTCAGTCAGGACAGTGGCATCCACTATGGTGAACGGCACCTCCAGAAGTTTGGCTATCGTCTTGGCCATGAGTGTCTTTCCTGTCCCAGTAGGGCCGACCATCAGGATATTCGACTTCTCCAGTTCAAGGCTGTCAGCAGTCTTGTCCGCAAGATTGTTGTTTATCCTCTTGTAGTGGTTGTATACCGCTACGGAAAGAAGCTTCTTGGCCCTGTCCTGACCGATGACGTACTGGTCGAGATATTCCTTTATCTCCTTCGGCTTTGAAAGCTTGTCTATCCTGTCAGGGACAGGCTGCGATTCTTTTTCAAGATTGCCGATATAGTCGTAGCAGATCTTTACGCAGTCGCTGCAGATAGCAGAGTCGATGCCCTGCAGCAGAAACGGGACTTCACTCTCGCCTCTGCCGCAGAACACGCAATGTCTTTCTTCTCTATTGGTTCTTTTTGCCATTTTCAACTGATCATTTCTTCTTTCCGGAAAGGATCTCGTCTATCATGCCGTAGGCCTTGGCCTCTTCCGATGTCATCCAGAAATCCCTGTCGGCATCGGACTCTATCTCCTGGAGGGATTTTCCCGTATGCCCGGAAAGAATCGTGTACAGTTCCTTCTTCACCTTCTGTATCTCGCGGGCAGCAATCTCTATGTCGGATGCCTGTCCTTTGGCACCGCCGAGCGGCTGATGGATCATGACCCGCGAATGTGCAAGGGCCGATCTTTTCCCGGATGTGCCTGCACAAAGAAGGATAGCCCCCATGGAGGCAGCCATGCCTGTACATATCGTAGCCACATCAGGCTCTACCAACTGCATGGTATCATAGATTCCCAGACCGGCGGATACTGAACCTCCGGGAGTGTTCAGATAGATGGACACATCGCTCTGGCTGTCCGTAGATGCAAGGAAAAGCAACTGGGCCTGGACGATGTTTGCCACGTCGTCATCGATAGGGACTCCGAGAAAGATTATCCGGTCCATCAGCAGCCGGCTGAAGACGTCCATGGATGCCACATTCAGCTTCCGCTCCTCTATGATGGTCGGATTGATGTAAGAATCGTATACCGAACTGTACCGCTGCAGGGTCATCGAACTGATCCCGCAATGGTGCACAGCATATTTGGCGAATTCCCTGTCCATCACAAGACCTATTTCAGTTCACGGAATTTCTCGACGGAAATCTTCTTGTCCTTCACGGTAACGGCATTCTTCACTGCGTCTATCGTCTTGGTGTCCTCTACCTGATCGATGACACGGCGGCCGTCCTTCTCCTGTGAAAGTATGGTCCTTGCATAGGATTCGAGCTGGTCGTCAGGGACATTGTTTATCCCGTACATGGCGAACTGGTATGCAGCGAAAGCCTTTGCGCTTGCAAGAATGTCGGCATCCTCTATCTTGACTGAGAATTTCTCCATAAGGTAGCTTCTGACAAGCTGCCAGCGGTAGCCTTCCAGGAAGAGCCCGAACTCATTCTCAATTTCCTCCATGGTGAACTTCCCGTCGTTCGTGACGAATATCCACCTTTTGAGGAACTTCTCAGGCAGGGAGACAGCCGCTTTCTTCACAAGATAGTCCTTGGCATCCTTGGTGAACCGGAATTCCGACTCCTGCTCATATTCAGCCGCAAGCCTTTCCTCTATCTTCCTGTCGAATTCCTCTTCGGATTTCACATTCCCCTCACCGAAGACCTTGTCGAAAGTCTCCTGGTTCAGCGGGGCAGAAACGAATGTCTTCACATTCTTCACGGTCATCCTGTAGACAGGTTCGATACCGGCAAGTTCTTCCTTCTTCACCTTGAGCATGGCGGCCCTGTCCTCCTCATTCGTGAATGCCTCGTTCACATTGACATCGAGGCTGTCCCCCGGCTTGAGTCCCACGAATGACGGCCTTACAGCTTCAGCCACATTGCGCAGAGCCACGTAAGTCCCTTCGATCTTTGTCTCGCCCTGCTCGAAATCCACGATTATGAAATCCTCGGCCTTGGCAGCCTTTCCTTCTTCAAGAGAACCGTACTGCTTGAGAAGATTCTCTTTCATCTCGGCCTTGGCCTCCTTGGTGATGTTTATCTTGTAATAAGGGATCTCGTCATCCTTGCCCAGCTCAAAATCGATCTGAGGAGAAAGGGCGATGTCGAACTTGAACGAGAAGTCGTTGCCGTTCTTCCATTCCGTTTCCGGCTGATCCTCAGATGGGAGAGGTTCTCCGATGACTTTCAGACCGTTGTCCTTGATGAAACTGTTCAGGGACTCGGAAATGATGTCGTTTACGGCATCCACAAGGCAAGACTGGCCATAGATCTTCTCGACAAGCCCCATAGGCACCATCCCTTTCCTGAAGCCTTTGATTTCGGCTGTCCTCCTGTGCTCGTTCAGTCTTTTCTTCCTCTTCTCGGCATAGTCGTCTTTCGAAATTGAAAGCATGAGCTCGATATTGAGATCATCGGTTTTTTTCTGTTCAATATTCATGGTATATAGATTTTTGATTATTTCTTACAATGGCTTCCTGCCGGAAGCAAGGGCGCAAATATAATCAATAATGACTTAATATCAAAATCATGGTCTTGCAGCATGGTTCATCCGCTTCGGATACTCTATTCTGGCATGGTAAACCTGCTGGAGATATGATTTCAGGACATTCTTGACTATATTCAATTCCTTGAGAGAGATGTCGGCATCCTCGAACTGGCCGTCGGACATCTTCGACCTTACGATATTCTCGACAAGGTCGGACATGGTCTTGGCGGAATTGTCCTTTACTGTACGGGAAGCGGCTTCCAGCGTATCGCAGAGCATCACTATTACCTGCTCCTTGGTGTTCGGTTTCCTGCCCTTGTAGAAGAAATCCTCTGCATTGGCCTTGTCGCCTCCTTCCTTCAGGTACTTGTTATAGAAATAAGCGGTGCATGTGGTGCCGTGGTGCGTGATTATGAAATCCTTTACGATATCCGGAAGGTTGAACTTCTCCGCAAGCGCCATCCCGTCCGGCACATGCTTGATTATCTCGATGGCGCTCTCACGAGGGGAAAGCCCGTCATGATATCTGGCTCCGAGCGTCTCGTTCTCTATGAAGCACTGCGGATTCATGATCTTCCCTATGTCATGGTACAGTGAACCTGCCCTGACCAGAAGTACATTGGCATCTATTGAACGGGCCGCGGCGTCTGCAAGATTCATGACCTGCAGGGAATGCTGGAAAGTCCCCGGTGCCTTGTGCGCCATGTCGCGGAGAAGCCTGTTGTTCGGATCGGTAAGTTCGGCAAGCCTGTTGTTGGAGACCAGGTTGAATATCTTCTCGAAAAGATAGACAAGCGGATATCCTGCGACTGAAAGGAAGGACCCTATGAACAGATAAAGGATTGTCCTGTAATCGTGGAAACTGCCGATCCCGTCTATGAACCTGAAGCCGAGGAAGACCAGAAGAAGTACCATGAACACTATGGATGCCGTAATGAACTGCCTCCAGCCCCTGTTGAATATCTCTGCAAAGAAAATGGTGATGGAACCGGCTGCAAGATACATGACATAGAGTTCAAGTCCGTTATGCGAAAATATGAGCAGCGGCAGCAGCGCCAGGATATATACCGGCAGCACCACGCGCTTCTTGAAGAAAGCCACAAGATAAAGGGCTATCAGCGTGAACGGTGTCAAGTACAGCAGGGACGGATCGATCTTCTCCACGAATACTGCCATGACAGTGGCAAGCAGGTAGATGACCAGCAGGTATATGTACCTGTTGAATTCATCGAAGACCCAGTAGTTCGTATAATATATGGTGAAATACAGTACGGAGACCAGCGTAAGGGCGATGAGTATGTTCCCTATCCAGAGCCATATCCTTGAACCGTTGTAGCCGAGGCTGTTTTCATATTCGGCCTTGTATGAATCAAGAAGCTGCTCTATTTCAGCGGTGATTATCTCTCCGTCGGAGACAATGAGCTGGCCTGCATTGACCACGCCTGATGTAGGTGACACATAGTCCACCGATTCCTCATGCACGAGATCCGTGGTCTGTCTGTCGAATGTCAGGTTAGGCTCCAGCAGATCGTAGATCCCGGTTGCGGTACAGAGGGAGTCGGCATTGCATGCAATGGCTGATTCCGTCAGGAAAAGCAGAAGGAAATCCTTTGCCTCCTGGACCGTATAGACTTCCGAGGACGGGATCTTCCGTGCCCGCCTGTCTTTCTGGACGAAGATCACATTGCTGTCGAAGGTCTTGCCTTCAGGCAGATATCCTGAACCTGTACCGGAGACAATACCGCTGCTGTAAAGCCGTCCGAACGCATTCAATATCTCCGGCTTGACATTATTGCATTCCCCCAGATCAAGCTTCTCCACGAGATTTATCTGATTGTGCACCACGGTTTCGGAATAGCGGAAATACGGTATCACGCTCGATCCGAGTTCAGCCTTCTCGGCCTGCATCTGTGCTTCTGTCTTCAGGATCGGGAAATCGAACTGCGCGATAAGCGGCTCGTACATCCATGGCGAGCCTTTCTTGTAGTCATAGTTGAATTTGCCCATTCTCGGGAAAATGAGCACGAGAATGACAAACAGGACCGCCAGAGGCACGTAAATCTTATAGGAATGGTTGATCTTGATTTTAAGCATCACAATTGCGGTTTATATGACAAGGGTCTGTGGATATAGCTTTCCGATATGTAGGCTGGCATGCCGCACCCTTTCAGGAGCGATACGAACCTCCTGCACGCATCATCCTGAGGGTCGGCAGACGAGACAGTGACCACAAGGTCGCCTTTGAAGTTGATGGTCGACAGGGCATACGGGAAGAGGGATGTGCCTATCACCGGATAGAATTCAGTTATGTACTGCAGCATGGTCTCCGGGAAAATCACGCTGCCGATATTGCAGGACGAGAATGTTGCCTCGGCCGATATGTCCGAGAACATTTTCTTCACCGAGGATGCCTTGTCCTCGACGGTGCCTGTCTCCATGATCCTGTCGATCAGGCTTATCTTCCTCTGCGCGTTATAGGCAAGGGCGTCTGTCCTGAGCTGGGCCTCAAGGAGTTTCTTCTGGGACATCAGGACCGTGCCCACCGGATATTCGGAGAGCTTCCTGTTATAGGCAAGCGGCAGATCGACGAAGAAAGGGCGGAGGGTCGTGGTCGGGAAATATTGCCTCAGGTTTATCTGGATGTATGATATCACATATTCGCCCGGAACGGATTTGTCCGGATGGCTTTCGAGCAGGGCTTCGGCAAAGAATGGCGATACTATGGTGGAAGGCATCGTGATGTATTCCTTGGCCTCCCCCTTTATCTTGGCGACAGGTATGTGTATCCGGGTTACCTTGAACGGGCTGTCCCCTGACCGTGACGATATGCCGAGAGCCCTGGCGTCCATATACCATACAGGACGAGATGCAGGGATGTCATCCAGAGCCACGAATGCATCGTCTGCCTCTATGGAATGGAAGCTGGAATCCGAAGTGATGACACTGCCGTCATTGTCCACATCGTAGCCGCCGAGCACAAGGTACCTGTATATTACAGCCCTTATGAACGGCACCACTCCCTTTTCATCCGCCACCGACTTGTGGATATCGAAATATATCGTCTTGTGGTTCACCGAGACAGAAAGCATGGACTCCCTTCCGAAGCCTGCACCGGCTGATGCCGCGATCCTGTCATCGGCATGGCAGACCGTCACTTTTCCCGTCATCCTCCCGAACACTAACGAGTCCCCGTTCTTCTCGACCCTGACGGCAAGGTGCGGGAAACGCGGCATGAGTCCGTCGATGGCCTGCTGAAGCATACCTGTATCCACAGCCATGGTAAGGCCCACGACATATGTGAAAACCGTATCCGAAGAAGATGGATCGGAATACAGGTACGTACTCCCGAGCAGATCCGGAGTGAGATATTCAGGATTGTTGCTCATCTTCAGTCGATCATTTATGGAACGGACTGTCCGGTTCCTTGGCCATATAGCTGAATTCGAGCCTGTCGGTAAGGGCCGGCCAGAGATTATGCATCAGGACCGTCAGTTTGCCTATCGGAGTGAGTATCATTTCCGATTTCCTGCGGATCAGGCCTTTTGCCAGATATTCCGCCACCTTCCCGGCTGTCATCATCTTGCCTTCATCCCTCGGGGTCTTGCCCTGGGCGGAACCGTCTGCTGTAAGGGCCGCATTCCTGACATTGGAGGCTGTGAATCCCGGTGCGAACACCAGGACATGGAGGCCGTCGTACAGGTGCTCAATCCTCAATGTATCAAGGAATCCGCGGATTGCGTATTTCGAGGATGAATAGCCTGTCCTGCCCGGAAGTCCGGCATAACCCGCAATCGATATGACCCCCACTACGGAACCTTTTGTTTCAAGCAGATACGGCAGCGCATACTTGGTGCAGAAGACCGTACCCCAGAAATTCACATCCATCAGCGTCTTGATGACGGACAGATCCAGATCCTTGAACATGGCCCTCATGGAAAGTCCGGCATTGTTCACCAGGATATCTATTTTCCCGAATCTCTGCACGGTCTTCTCAATCAAGGCCTTGCAGTCGGCCTCAACTGACACGTCCGTCTTTGTGCACAAGATTTCAGTCTGCCCTGACAGTCCGGCTGCCAAATCCTCGAGTTTGTCGATGGATCTGGCAGCCAGCGAGAGCTTCGCCCCGCAGGCTGCAAATAATTCGGCAGAAGCCAACCCAATTCCTGAGCTGGCTCCTGTGATGATCATGACTTTGTCTTTGAAAAATCCTCTGTTCATTCCTGAAGTTCATGAATGCGTGGAAAATCCACTAATGAATAGCCATGTCGATGATCTCGTCACCGTCGTACTCTCCCCTTTCGAGCTTGGCGCGGATCTCCGCGAATGTCTTGAGGGTATACTCCACATCTTCCATGGAATGTGCGGCTGTAGGAATCACCCTGAAGATGATCATGCCCTTTGGTATGACAGGATATACGACTATCGAGCAGAAGATACCGTAATTCTCCCTGAGGTCCACTGCCATCTTGGTAGCCTGGCCTACACCGCCCTTGATGGCCACCGGTGTCACGCAGGCCTCGGCCGGACCGATGTCGAATCCGAGTTCACGGAAACCGTTCTGCAGTGTACGTGTCACCTTGAAGAGCTTCTTCCTGAGCTCGTCGCCTTCCGCGCTGCGGATGATGGAAAGCCTTTTCAGACCGCCTTCCACGAAAGCCATCGGAAGTGACTTGGCATAGATCTGCGAGCGGAGATTATACCTGAGATAGTCGATGATGACCTTAGGGCCTGCCACGAAGCCTCCGATGCTGGCCATGGACTTTGCGTAAGCCCCTATGTAGAGGTCCACTTCATCCATTACACCGAAATGCTCGGATGTACCGCGGCCGTGTTCTCCCATCACACCGAAACCGTGGGCATCGTCGATAAGTATCCTGAAATTGTATTTCTTCTTGAGGGCTACGATCTGGTCGAGGTTTCCGAGCGCACCGGTCATACCGTATACGCCTTCCGTGATGAGAAGTATTCCGCCACCGGTCTCCTCGCAGAGTTTTGTAGCTCTTTTCAGAGTGGCCTCGCAGCTTTCGATGTCGTTATGGCGGTAAGTCATCCTCTTGCCCATGTGCAGACGGGCACCGTCTATAAGGCAGGCGTGGGCTTCAGAGTCGTAGACGATGATGTCATGCCTGTCCATGAGGGCATCGATGGTGGATATGATTCCCTGATATCCGAAATTGAAAAGGAAGGCATCTTCCTTTTTCTCGAATTCCGCGAGTTCCCTTTCAAACTGCTCGTGGAGGGAAGTATGCCCTGACATCATGCGGCTTCCCATCGGATAGGCAAGTCCCCATTTGGCAGCAGCCTCGGCATCGGTCTTCCTTACTTCAGGATGGTTTGCAAGGCCGAGATAATTGTTGAGGCTCCAGCAGAGGACGTCCTTACCACGGAATTTCATGTGAGGACCTATTTCCCCTTCGAGTTTCGGATACATGTAATATCCGAATGCTTTCTGTCTGTACTGGCCAAGAGGACCACCTGAGTCCCTGGCAATTCTGTCAAATATATCCATAATATTTATCTTTAAGTTTTAATACATCTTTTTCCTTCACCAATTGAACGGAACCCTTGAAATTCTTTTTCGGCGAGGGATTTCAAGGCCTGCGCAGTCGAGGAAACCGGAGTTTACTTCCGTAAATGAGGATTTCAACGACAAGCGTAACGAAGAAATCACCGCTGATTTGTTCTTTCTGTAAAATTCTTTTTCGGCGAGGGATTTCAAGGCCTGCGCAGCCGGGGAAACCGGAGTTTACTTCCGTAAATGAGGATTTCAACGACAAGCGTAACGAAGAAATCACCGCCGAAAAAGAATTTTACGCGTCGACATTCGCATAATGAGCATTCTGCTCAATAAACTCCCTCCTCGGCGGCACATCATCACCCATAAGCATCGAGAATGTACGTTCAGCTTCTGCCGCATTGTCTATGGTCACCTGCCGAAGCAGTCGGCGAGAAGGATCCATGGTGGTCTCCCACAGCTGGACATCGCTCATTTCACCAAGACCTTTGTAGCGCTGCACAGTGACACCTTTCTCAGTCCCTTTGCCGAGCTTCTCTGTCGCAGCCTTGCGCTCGGAGTCAGTCCAGCAGTATATCTCCTCCTTGCCTTTCTTCACGAGATAGAGAGGCGGAGTGGCCAGATATACATAGCCGTTCCTTATCAGATCCTGCATATATCTGAAGAAGAAAGTCAGTATCAGTGTTGCGATATGGCTTCCGTCGACATCGGCATCGGTCATGATTATGACTTTATGGTAACGCAGTTTGGAGAGGTTAAGTGCCTTATGGTCATCTTCAGTACCTACGGTTACACCGAGAGCCGTGTAAATATTCCTGATTTCCTCACTTTCGAAAACCCTGTGCTCCATGGCCTTTTCCACATTCAGTATCTTTCCTCTGAGCGGAAGTATGGCCTGTGTCATCCTGTCCCTGCCCTGCTTTGCGGTACCGCCTGCGGAATCTCCCTCGACAAGGAAAAGTTCGCATTTCTCAGGATCCCTCAGCGAGCAGTCCGCAAGCTTGCCCGGCATTCCTGCTCCGGACATGACAGTCTTTCTCTGGACCATCTCGCGGGCCTTTCTGGCAGCATGCCTGGCCGTGGCAGCAAGAATCACCTTGTCCACGATAGCCCGGGCATCCTTCGGATTTTCCTCGAGATATGCTTCGAGAGCGGCTGCAGTAGCCTGCGACACAGCGGATACCACTTCACCGTTTCCGAGCTTGGTCTTGGTCTGACCCTCGAACTGAGGTTCCGCGACCTTTACCGATATGACAGCAGTAAGTCCTTCGCGGAAATCATCGGCGGCAAGATCGAACTTCAGTTTGGACAGAAGGTTGTTCTTGTCGGCATAGTTCTTCAATGTCCTCGTCAGGCCCATCTTGAATCCCTGGAGATGTGTACCTCCTTCTATCGTATTGATATTGTTGACGTAGGAATATATCTTCTCGGAGAATCCGGTATTGTACTGCAGGGCAATCTCGATCGGTATTATCTTGTCGGTCTCAAGATATATCGGCTGCTCTGTCAGTCTCTCTGCACCGCCGTCCAGATAATTCACGAACTCCTTCAGCCCTTCCTTGGAATAGAACACATCGCTGCGGAACCGGCCGGTCGGATTCCCGTTCTCGTCGACAAGCTCTTCGCGTCTGTCCGTCAATATGAGCCTTATGCCCTTGTTCAGGTAGGCAAGTTCACGAAGTCTGGCTGCAAGAGTGTCGTATTTATAGACCGTAGTGACAGTGAATATCTCCGGATCCGGATGGAAGGATATGATGGTACCTGTATCGGATGCTTCTCCGGTCACTTTCACGTCGTACAGAGGCTTGCCCTTCGAATATTCCTGCACGAAGACCTTGCCTTCCCTGTGTATCTCGGCCCGGAGATAGTCGGAAAGCGCATTCACGCAGGATACGCCGACTCCATGCAGACCTCCGGAGACCTTGTAACTGTCCTTGCTGAACTTTCCACCGGCATGCAGCACTGTCAGCACGACCTCCAGGGCAGACTTGTGCTCTTTCTCGTGCATTCCGGTCGGTATTCCACGGCCGTTATCCCGGACCGTGATGGAATTGTCTTCATTGATAGTAACTTCGATGTCTGAACAGTAACCTGCCAGCGCCTCATCTATACTGTTGTCCACGACTTCATACACCAGGTGATGCAGACCTCTCTCCCCTATGTCTCCGATATACATGGACGGTCTTTTCCTCACTGCCTCAAGACCTTCCAGCACCTGGATGCTGCTTGCGGAATACTGGGCTTCCGCACTGTTCTTCACTTCGTTCTCACTCATTTTTATCTGAAAATATTAAACGGACAAATTTAGAAACTGTTTTGAAATTTTCCAAAGATTCTTTCAATCGTCTTCCCGGCATGGATTTCCCCGGAAATCCTGAACATGTCCCGGACAATTCCATCACAGATTCAGACAGATTCCTGCGGTAAAGTATATGCCGCTTTCAGCATACAGGGGTGTCCTCTGTATGGTCATGTCCAGAAGGTTCCCGCCATGCAGCCATAATGAGAATTTCCGTGTGAAAGCGTACTCGAAAGTGACTCCGAGGTCAGCGAAAGCAGGGATCTCCACTGCTCCCGGACAGGTCGCGCCTGCCGGCATGATGCTTCCGCTGCGGGAAGTCGAGAAACCGCACCCGACGCCGGCGAAGATCCGCCTTTTCCAGTTGTACATGAAATCGACGCAGCCTGACAGCGCAGGAGGTGCGAACAGGAAGCTGTTCCTTCGGGCCACATCCGTAGTCTGATACTGCAGCCGGCAGTCGATATCCACGTCCTGGGAAGTCCATGTACAGTCCAGACTGACGAAGAACATCTGCCATGCTGAATAATCCAGTCCTGCATACAGCCTGTCCGGGCCTGCGGCTATGATCTCCAGAGGTGCATTGCCGAAATTCCTGTAACCGGCTTTCAGGCAGTATTCAAGCCGTGAGGCGATATTCCCTTCCAGTCCGAGGACTGCGGAAACGCGCTCCACGGTATTGTCCAGAAGCGGGACTCCCGCCACTGTATTGCACAAAGGTGTCAGATGCCTGTCACGATGAAGGAGTGAAGAATATCTGTTTATGTCGGTACCGCCGCCGACATTCAGGAAAATATCCATGTGTTTCCTTATCGCGGCATATCTTATTTCAATATCCGGATAGACTACCTGTCCCTTTGCCGAATTCATCTGCGCCGGGCTTCCAGGGCCGTTGTCACCGAAAAGGAATGCCAGCTTTACTCCCATATCCAGATTCCATCTGCCGCCGGAATAAAGATAATGAGGGACAAATGAGATATTGCCGGCAGTCGAACCATAAGCCGCTCCATAAGACGACAGATCGAAATCCATATCCACCATTACAGCATGTCCCTGCCTGAAGAACCCTCCGGCAGAAGCACTGAAATCGAAATCATGGGCAGTCAGACAGTCCTTTGCAAGTCCGGCATACATGAATCCGTCTTCAGCATAGCGGTAGCCGAGTCTGACATCATAGACATACCGCGAATCCGGATATCTTTTGGACGATATGCCGAAATCCAGATCAACGCCGTTGTATCCTCTGGTCACTGTCGTATCTTTCAGTGCAGTCCCGTAATACCCGGCCTTGAATGAAAGTACGCCCGTCTCCCAGTCGAACGCCCCGTCCACGCCTGCGGCAGACAGCATGTCGTAGCCGCTGTATCCGGAACCTGTCTTGTCAATTGCGGATGCTGTCTCCTGCCTGACCAGGCCCAATGTCCTGTAGTTGCCGATATATGAACGGTGCTGTGCATAGACAGAAAGCCTGAAACGCTCATTCCGTACCGGAGACCATACGAAATCCAATGTCGGATGAAGGGTGAACCCGGCTCCTGCCCGCAGATACAAGGACTTCTCTCCGGGATCGGACGGAGCAATATCCATGTCCATAAGGAATGGGCGGAACTCATAGGAACCGCGGAAAGGATTGTCGAATACGGAATAGTCGAACTCGAGATTGAATTTAAGCAGGCTGTCCGGCATGGCCATCGGCACGGAGGGCTTGGCCATATCCATCAGTGTCCCTCTGTACTGCCTTGACACTTCCACCGTAGGATTCAGATCCTGGGCTGCCGACCTGCCGCAAAGGAGCATGAGCGACAGAGCGGCCGGAATAATATATCTGAAGGAATTTTTCATCGCATGGGCATTTTATAGGTCATTTTCTTCTGACATGAGTATTGAAAGCTTCTCGAGCCGCATCTCCACGCTCTGCAGTACATCGTCATCCTCGCCTTCAGGCTTATAGCCGGATGCCACGCTCTCGAATGTAGCCTTGGCCTGTTCAGGATTGTCCATTTCCACGAAGGCATCGCCAAGGACGATGAAGGCTTTCGCAAGCCAGTATGTCTGGGTTGTCCCCGATTCCGAGAAGGCATAGACACGGTTTTCCACATCGCTGAAGTCGCCCCTGTCATAGCAGTCCTGGATCAGGAACCATGAGGCCTCGGCACCTTCCGGTGTATCAGGGTGCGATGAAAGGCCGGTGAGTATGGCAACGGCTTCATCTCTCCTTGAGGTGGCAAGAAGGGATTTCGCCCGTACGTATTCCGCTTCTCTCCGGAGATCTTCATCTGCGTTCTGCCAGCTTCCGAGTTCTTCCGAATATCTTATGGCATCGTCATGGAGATGAGCCCTGTAAGCAGAGCGCATCAGACCTGTAAGAGCCTTGAAGCGTGAAGACTGGGATTCCGTAGCCGTATATAGAGATGCGTAGGCATCAAATGCATCCCGGTATTTCTGCATCGAATATGACAGATCTGCATAATTCATGGCAGCCTGTTCCACGAAAGAGCCTTTTCCTGACTTCATGACCTTCAGATAATGGTCACAGGCCATCTCCGGCTGCGACGAGAACCGGTAACATTCACCTGTGTAATATTCGGCATCGGAAACCATCCTGCCGTCAGGGTATTTCGTCAGATACGACTGCAGCGAAGCAAGAGCCTGAGGATAATTGCCTGATATGAAGACCTGTTCGGCAGCGTTGTAAATCATCATCTCCTTTTCTTCGTCGGTCTTGAGCGATGACCGGCCTATGCTTTCGATATAGGCTATGTATTTTTCAGGAGAATTCATGGATTTGTATATGGACTCCACTGCGAGCAGGGCCGCATCCGCGTATTCCGAGACAGGCATCCCTTCTATCACCTTCTTATAATAGGCAAGCGCCTTGTCATAGCTGGACATGTTCCTGTATATCATGCCGAGTTCAATATATGCCCTGGCAATGAATGTGCTGTCCTTGACACTTGCCGCAAGCGTATTGAAGCATCCTATGGCCTGGTCCGGCTTCCCCGATGTCACCAGCGACCTTCCGAGTTCATACATGGCATCCGGGTAGAAAGCAGACTCTGGAGAAGCTTTCCTGACATTGGAAAGAAGCGATATCTTCTTTGACTGGTTCCCGGAAAGGCCGTATGAAACGGCTGCCTGATAATACGGGTATATGTCATCGACATCGAAATAGCCGGCAAGTACAGCATCATATGCGGCTATGGCATCCTTGTATTTCTGCTCCATGAACAGACAGTCGCCTTTGCGCAGAAGGGCGTCTTTCCTGAAGGTCATGTCCCCGCCTCCGATATATGATGAAAACCAGTCCGAGGCCCTGCTGAACTCGTCCTGTTTCATGTAGCAATAAGCCATGTTCAGCGGGATGAGCATGGATTCCTTCTGCCCGTAAAGTGCAGAGGTGTTGTAAAGGTCGGTATAGACTTTCAGCGCATCCTGATACTGGCCGGCCCTGTAATATGTCTCGGCAAGCCAGTATCTGCACATCTGGTTGAAGAATGTCCTTCGGTCCGAATAATAAGCCGCCGCCCTGAGGCAGTCCACGGCCGCCCTGTACGCCCCGGCCTGGATAAGCTGGGTAGCACGGAGGTAATTCGCCTTCATGTAGTTCGACTTCATGTCGGCGTCCAGTTCATCGATCTTGTCATATGCATTTATGGCACCGGCATAGTCCCTGCCGTACAATGCGGCAAGGGCGATGTAGCTGTATATCTTCCCTCCTTTCCCTTTATCCGAGTAAAGTTCGAGATAATCATGGAATACCGAGGAATCCGTATTCAGGTCGAATGCGAGTTTGGCATAATTGAAGAAGGCGTCTTCCTTTATTTCCGGATCGAAATCAGTCGAGGATGCATCCTTGAACGCTTTCATCGCGGAAACCTTGTTGCCGGTCTGTATGAAGCTGTAGCCAAGATGGTAATCCGCTATCTGGCCGAGGGAATCCGCACGGTCCGTCATCATGGAATAATTGTCGATAGCACCCTGATAGTCTTCCAGAGCATAGAGCACGGAACCTGCATAGAAGAAGTCCGATCGGGATTTCGGGGACAGGGACTGTCTGCTCAGCCCGAAATACTGTCCGGCCTTCCCGGCATCCCCGAGCACCAGCCATGACTCGGATATGAATCGCGCGATATAAGGCTTCTTGTCTTCCGAAGCTTTCTCCAGAAGAACCGGCCCATCCTCCACGACTGTCTTGTATTCCTTCAGCATGAAGCGGCACTCCAGAAGATAGAATGAGGCAGCTTCCTCGAACCTGTCATCCTTGGCGGCTTTCTCCAGCCACTCCACGGCATCGGAGAATGATTTCTGCTCATAGTATATATACCCGATGGCATACTGTGCCGGAGCCGTATAGTCTGTGTGCGCCCTCATGGCGAGGTCCTTGAACCTGAGCAGGGCCTTGTCGAAATACCTCAACCTGAAATCGCAATACGCCCTCTTGAACAGGAACTCCGGAATCTGGCTTCTGTACAGATTATGTCTTGAAAGTCTGGAGAACTGCCGGGAAGCGCCTTCAAAATCCTCGTCATCGAAAAGGTTAAGCGCAAGTCTGAACCATATCTGCGGCAATATCCCTGAAGACTGTGCCCGCGCCTCGAAACCTTCGGCAAGATCCTCGTATCCGGGAATCCGCAGACATACGGCGTTAAGGACGTAATATCCATACGCATCGTCATCCTTTTCAGATGAGGCAAGCTCCCTGAACATGGACATGGACCTGGCATACATGCCCTTCCTGTAGAGTTCCAGAGCCTCCCTGTATTCACGGGAACGTGGCTGTCCGTAACCTTCAGCGGGAAATTCCTGCCTGGCAGATGCGGAGGCAGCAGATGCCGATGATGCCAGGATAAGGACAGCTGCGAACTTCAAGAAACAGTTTCCTAGTCTCATACCGTAATTTTTCTGCAAAAATAGACTTTTTTGACTACATTTGTAGAATGTACATGAAATTTTAGTCAATGGATAACAGCAAACCTCTCATATCATTCAGAAATGCGGAAATATGCGGCGGGGAAAACACTGTCATATACGGTCTTGACATGGATGTGTATCCCGGGGATTTCCTCTACATTGTAGGCAAGGTCGGAACCGGGAAAACGTCCATTATAAAGACCATGATTGCCGAGAATCCTCTCCGCAGCGGAGAAGGCGAAGTCTGCGGATACGATCTCCGGAACCTGAAAGACAAGGACATCCCATTCCTGCGCCGTCATCTCGGCGTAGTATTCCAGGACTTCCAGCTTCTTATGGACAGGAATGTGGAAGAAAATCTGGAATTCGTACTGAAAGCCACCGGATGGAAAAACGGAAACGAAATCAGGAGGCGCATCACGGAAGTCCTTGAAGCCGTGGGCATGTCGCACAAATCGCACAGGATGCCTCATCAGCTGTCCGGAGGTGAACAGCAGAGGATAGCCATAGCGAGGGCGCTGCTGAACACACCTGAAGCCATCCTGGCGGACGAGCCTACAGGTAATCTGGATCCGGAGACCGCCGACGGCATCATGACACTCCTGACCGGCATAAACCGGGAAAACGGCACCGCCATTGTAATGGTCACCCACAATCTCGCCATCTGCAGCAAATATCACGGCCGTGTCATGGAATGCAGGGACGAAAGCTGCATCGAAACCACTGCCCCGGCTGCCGGAGAGCCTCATGCCATATGACCATGGACAGGAAAGAGAGATACGACGGGATTCTGGACTGGTTCGGAAAGAACATGCAGGATGCGGAGACCGAACTGCATTACGATTCCCCCTTCCATCTGCTGATTGCAGTCATACTTTCGGCCCAATGCACCGACAAGAGGGTGAACATGTACACACCAGGGATATTCCGGAGATTCCCTGTACCGGAAAAACTCGCTGAAGCCGGTTTCGAAGAGGTCTACGAGGAGATTAAATCCATAACGTTTCCGAACAACAAGGCCAGACATCTCATCGGCATGGCACGGATGCTCATCGATGATTTCGGAGGCGAGGTCCCGTCCGATCCGGAAGAACTCATGAAACTTCCGGGTGTCGGCAGGAAAACGGCGAACGTGATAGCCTCGGTAGTATATGACAGGCCGGTCATAGCCGTCGACACCCATGTCTTCAGAGTAGCCAGGAGAACAGGCCTTTCCGACGGCAGCACGGTCGAGGCTGTGGAAAAGGACCTGACGGACAATATTCCGCCCGAGATCAGGCCGAAAGCCCATCACTGGCTGATACTTCACGGCAGATATGTGTGCACGGCCAGAAAACCGGAATGCCAGGGCTGCGGGTTGACCTGCTGGTGCAGATACCATGAAGAAAAAGATTCAGAAAACAAATAGAAACCACTGAAGATGACCTTTACTTCCGAAAACATATTGCTGATACTTTCCGTACTGATATTCAGCAGCATATTGATAAGCAAGGCCGGATACCGGTTCGGACTGCCCTCCCTCCTGCTTTTCCTCGTGGCCGGAATGCTTTTCGGAGTAGACGGTCTCGGCCTGCAGTTCAACGACATGAAACAGGCCCAGTTCATAGGCATGTGCTCTCTGTGCATCATCCTGTTTTCAGGCGGCATGGAGACGAAGGTAAAGGAAATCCGTCCGGTCCTCGGGCCGGGACTCATGCTGTCGACCCTCGGGGTGATACTCACCACTCTTTTCACCGGACTATTCATATATGCCCTGTCAGTGTGGGAGAGCTGTCCGATAAGCCTACCTCTGGTAACCTGCCTGCTGCTTGCTGCAACTATGTCCTCAACAGACTCCGCGTCCGTATTCAACATCCTGAGGAACAGCAAGATGCGACTGAAGAACAACCTCCAGCCGATGCTTGAACTCGAAAGCGGGAGCAATGACCCGATGGCATATATACTGACAATCATCCTGATACAGCTCGCAAACAGCCTCACCGGAGACGCAGCCGGCTCTGTGGATTCCGGAGTTGTGGCATGGGATGCGGTGAAGACACTGTTCCTGCAGTTCGGTGTCGGAGTTCTCGGAGGCGTGGTCTTCGGATTTGCAAGCGTATGGTTTCTCAGAAGGGTGAACCTGAGCAACGCCCCGCTCTATGCGATCATGCTCATGAGCGTGATGTTCTTCTCATATACCACTACCACCTACCTGTCGGGAAACGGCTATCTGGCAGTATATATCGCAGGCATAATAATAGGGAACAACCGGATTCCGTACCGCAAGGACATCTCCTCGTTCTTCGACGGTATCACCTGGCTTGTCCAGATCGTGATGTTCCTCATCCTCGGGCTGCTTGTCAACCCACACGAAATGCTCAAGACCACTCCCGTATCCCTGCTCATAGGCGTATTCATGATACTGGTGGCCAGACCGCTCAGCGTATTCATATCGCTTGCACCGTTCAAAAGCATCACGACGCCTTCAAAGCTGTTCACATCGTGGGTCGGACTGAGAGGCGCGGCGCCCATACTTTTCGCCACCTATCCGGTGGTGGAGAATGTGGAAGGCGCTGAACTCATATTCAATATCGTCTTCTTCATTACCCTGCTGTCTCTCGTGATCCAGGGAAGTTCCATCCCGGCTTCCGCCAGAATGTTCAAACTGAATGAGGAGATGCCGGAAGAAGAGAATACGTTCGGGGTCGAAGTCCCGGAAGAAGCCGGGAATCTCGCGGAAATCACCCTGACTGAAGATTCCCTCATGCACGGGAACACGCTGAAGGAGCTCAACCTGCCTAAAGGCATGCTTGTAATGATGATAAAGCGGGAAGGCAGGTTCATAGTGCCTGACGGCAGCGTCGAACTGAAGGCCGGGGACAGGCTCCTGATCATTTCCGACAATCAGGACGAGTGAGACGCTTGGTGTGCGTAACGCATGACGGGATCTCGTCAGAATAATGGGTGACGTATATCAGAGTCACATCGGGAGAAGAACAATACTCTTCGATTATTTTCTTTGCAAGACGTTTCTTGCCAGCGTCCAGACCGTGCAGGGGCTCGTCAAGTATCATCAGCTCCGGCGATTTCACAAAGGCACGGGCCAGAAGCACGAGTCTCTGCTCTCCATAGGAGATTCTGACGAACGGTCTGTCCGCCAGATGCGCGGCCCCGAAAACCTCCATCCAGCGCATGGCTGCCTCATACTGGGTTTCCGAGCACTCCCTGGAAAGCCCCACCGAATCGAAGAAGCCGCTTGAGACGACTTTCAGGCACGGAATGTCTTCAAGATAATAGGTGTGTATATCAGGACTCAGATAACCTATCCTCCGCTTTATATCCCAGATGCTTTCGCCAGTTCCCCTTTTTCTGCCGAAAAGGGTGATGTCATTCGCATACGCCTGAGGATTGTCTCCGCATACCAGACTCAGAAGAGTTGATTTTCCGGAACCGTTCTCCCCGAGAAGCGCCCAGTTCTCGCCTTTCCGCACTGTCCAGTCTATGCCGGAAAGAATCTCCCTGCCTCCGTATTTCACTGTAACACCGTTCATCACGACAGCATAATCATAATCGGATAATGGCGCCGTGTTTCCAACGGCTGGAGGAAGAGGCTGCACAGGACAATCCGGGAAAAGACACCGGATAAGCGCCTTGTCCTGAATGAATTCCTCCCTGCCTTCAGGCGGCAGCACAGTCCGGTCGATGACTGGCAGAATCTTGTCGACCCATTGCGGCAGATCACGGGTCTGGCTGAGAACCAGGACAGTCTGCATCCCGGTCTTCATCTTCATGGCAGACAGCATGGAGTCCAGGGCGGCTCTGGCTTTTTCATCAAGACCGATAAAGGGATTGTCCAGGATAAGGACTTCCGGCTCGTACATCAGAGCCCTCGTAATGAGGAATTTGCGCAATTCTCCACTGGACAGGGAGATGACACGTTTCCCGAGAAGGTCATCAATCCCGAACAGAGAAGTATATTCCTTGAGCCGTTCAAGGCTGAAACCATCCAGAAGAGATGAAGCTAAAGGCGATTCTTCCGCATCGCGGGAATTCCATCTCTGCTGATAATACATGGACTGAGCCCCTGTCATGGAATATATGTCCTTGAACACCAGAGTCCTGATACCGCCCGCAATCTCTTTCCCCGTCCTGTCGAAATGCCTGACGCTGCCTTCCTTCAATGCGACGCTTCCCTGGAGCAGATTGGTGAACAATGTCTTTCCGGCGCCGTTCGGCCCGATTACCGCCCAGCTTTCGCCTTCTGCCATATTCCATGACAAAACTTCCCTGAACCTGAACTCAGGGAATCTCGCCAGTGCATTTTCAACAGCAATCTGCATCCTTGCAACGTATTCGCGGCCTGCCTGTCAAGACATCATCAGACAAGAGACAGCAGTGACGCATCGTCGAGAGTGGACATCCCGTGCCGCGTAATCGTCTCCGCCGTTTTTCCCGGATCATCGGTCCGGAATATCAGTATGCCCTTGCCTGACAACATGAAAGAATAGAGGTAGGAAATACCGATTCCCGCCTTGCCCAGAACGGCTATCGCATCTGCCGCCGTCCCGGGATAATTCTCCAGGGTGACGGCAAACACGTCTGCAAGGCTGCATGAGACTCCTGCCGCATCCAATACGGACTTCGCCTTCATGGGCTCGGAGCAGATGATCCTGAATATGCCGTATTCAACGGTGTCCGAAATGGTGGAGGCGATAAGCTGGATGCCTGCCTCCTTGAACAGATCCAGCACCTTTGCAAGTGTACCGGACTTGTTCTCCACGAAAACAGATATCTGATGTACTGTCATTTTCAAATCAATGTTTTTCTTAAATCCCTTACCCTGACTGCCTTTCCGTCGGAAACCGGAATGCTTCCCTTCGGCATGAGACGCACTTCAGGAGTGACGAGAATCTCGTCCTTGAGCTGCCTGGTTATCTCACGGGTCAATGCCTGCATGCGAGGATAGTCATCATCGAACTCCTTCAGTTCCACTTCGACGGTCATCTTGTCATTTGCATCTTCGTTTGTAAGGGTGATGAGATATTCATTCCCGAGTTCAGGGAACTGCATCAGTATGGTCTCGATCTGGATCGGGAAGATGTTCACACCCTTGAGTATCATCATGTCGTCGCTCCTGCCTTTCATGCGGTCCAGCCTCTTGTGATGTCTTCCGCACGGGCAGTCCCCCGGAATGATCCTGGTGAGATCCCTTGTCCTGTAACGAAGCAGCGGCATGGCCTCCCTGTTTATGGTAGTGAGCACAAGTTCACCGGTCTCCCCTTCCGGAACCGGTTCCAATGTGACCGGATCGACTATCTCCACTATGTAGTAATCCTCCCATATGTGCATTCCGTTCTGTTCCGCGCATTCGAAGGCGACACCGGGACCGCACATTTCCGACATGCCGAAAGAATTGTATGCCTTGACACCGAGCATCTGCTCTATCCTCCTGCGCTGCTCTTCCGAATGCGGCTCGGCACCGATGACCAGTGTCTTGAGACGAGTATCCCTGCGCGGGTCAATCCCCATTTCATCCATGACCTCGAAGAGTCTTCCGGCATAACTCGGTATGGCATGGATGGCCGTCGTCCCGAAGTCCATTATGAACTTTATCTGGCGTCTGGTGTTCCCTGCAGCTGCCGGCACTGTAAGCAGTCCCAGCCGCTCGGCACCATACTGGAAGCCCAGCCCTCCGGTGAACATACCGTATCCGGATGTATTCTGGAATATGTCCCCCGGTCTCAGACCTGCCATATGGAGACATCTGGCCACTGCATCCGCCCACTGGTCGAGATCGCGCTGCGTATGCAGAATGACAGTAGGCTTCCCGGTAGTCCCGCTGGAAGAGTGCAGCCTGACCACCTGGTCCAGCCCCACGGTGCTGAGTCCGAAAGGATAATTGTCCCGCAGATCCTGCTTTGTAGTGAAAGGTATCCTGACTATGTCATCCAGGGTCCGGATGTCCTGAGGTGTTATCCCGCAGTCCTTGAAACGTTTCCTGTAGAACGGGGATTTCATGCACTGCAGCAGTGTCTTGTGCAGACGTTCCAGCTGCAGTGCCTCTATCTCCGTCCGGGAAAGGGCCTCGTACTGGGGATGGAGGAAAGATGTATCGCCCATCGCAGTCGAGAAAAGTGATTATTTGATGAATTGTTCCCGGAGCTTCTCTATCTTGGCATCGGCATCGCTGCCTTTGGCTCCGAAATAGAATTTGATCTTAGGCTCTGTGCCTGAAGGTCTTACCGAGACCACATCGCCTGCCTCATTGAAGAACTGCAGCACATTGGACTTCGGAAGTCCAGTCTCTTCAGGCTTGTCGTAGTCTATGACTCTGGTCACCGGCACGCCTGCAAGTTCCTTCGGCGGATTGTTCCTCATGCCGGTCATGATGGCCGCAATCTCCTCGACTCCTGCCTTGCCCTTGCGTACCAGTGATGTAAGTGATTCCCTGTAATAACCGAACTCCTTGTAGATGTTCTGCAGGAGCTGATAGAGTGTCAGCCCCTGGCTGGCAGCCCATGCTGCACATTCGGCGACCATTGCGCATGAAACGGGCGCATCCTTGTCGCGTACGAACTCCCCGATGTTGAAACCGTAGCTCTCTTCTCCCCCGCAGATGAACTCGCCCTTGCCTTCATTGCGCCTTACTATATCGGCAATGTACTTGAAGCCGGTAAGGACATTGTAGACCTTGACCCCGTATTTCTCTGCTATGGCCCTGATAAGTTCGGTAGTCACGATGGTCTTGACCACATATTTGGTACCGTCGAGCTTGCCGAGTTCAGACCAGCGTCTCAGGATATAGTAAGTAAGCATCGCACCCGTCTGGTTGCCGTTGAAGAGAACCATCTTCCCCTCATTGTCGCGTACCGCGATTCCGAGACGGTCGGCATCAGGGTCTGTAGCCAGCACCAGGTCCGCACCCTCCCTGTCGGCAACCTCGACAGCCATCTCAAGAGCCGATGACTCTTCAGGATTAGGAGACTTTACGGTAGGGAAATCCCCGTCATTGATATCCTGCTCGGGAACATGGTAGATATTCTCGAAGCCGAGTCTCTTCAGGATGGCAGGCACTATCTTCACGCCCGAACCGTGAAGAGGGGTATAGACGATCTTCAGATCCTTGTGCTCCGCCCTTGCTTCCGGCGAAAGCATGAGGGTGAGGACATCGTCCATATAGGCATTGTTCATCTCGTCGCCCATGATCTCGATGCCGCCTTCCTTGCCGTCAGCCTTGTATTTCACCATGGAAGGATCGGATATGGCGTTCACCTCGGCTACGATTTCCTTGTCGACAGGGGCGATTATCTGGGCTCCGTCCGACCAGTAGACCTTGTAGCCGTTATACTCCTTAGGATTGTGCGAAGCTGTCACCATGACGCCTGCAGTGGCATGTTTCTTACGCACTGCATAGCTGAGCAGAGGAACAGGATGCAGACAGTCGTAGATATAGACATGGATTCCGTTTGCAGAGAGTACTTCAGCCGTGATGTGGGCAAATGCATCACTGTTGTTGCGGCTGTCATATGATACGCACACGCTGTGGCTGTCACCCGGGACGTGCTTGAGGATGTAGTTGGCAAGACCCTGTGTAGCCATGGCCACTACGTATTTGTTCATTCTGTTGGTGCCGACCCCCATGATTCCGCGGAGGCCGCCTGTTCCGAACTCGAGGTTGCGGTAGAAGGCGTCTTCAAGGCCGGCCGGATCGGTGTCCATCAGCCTTCTGACTTCGGCCTTAGTCTCCTCGTCATAGTTTCCATCAAGCCAGCTCTGGGCTACTTCTCTGTAATTCTTTTCCATAAATGATTCTTAGTTTAAATATAGTGTTAAATAAAATTGTCAAGACATCGTACAAATTTATCAAATATCCGCGATAAATGATAATTTTGCATAAGAAAAACGTGAGTTCGATGAATTTCAATTATTGAAAGACATCGAACTACCTCTGAAGGAGCAGAACGAAGTCCTGCGACGAGCCCCCGGCGAGTGGGGCGAATGGGGGTGGCGCCCCTTAATAAGGGGCTGTCGCCACAGCGACTGGGGTTTAAGATAAATTGGATTTCGAGGAAATCCTTAACGGTTGTTCGACGAATTCCCTGGTGCCTAGCAACATAAATTCGTCGAACTGACGATAAGAAAAACGTGCCGGATGGATAAATTTACCGAATTTGTAATAAGCCACGCCGATGACGACACCGCAAGACTCCTGCTGTCGAAGGAAAAATATCCTGACATTGATATGGATTTGGCTGTCAGCACCATAGAGGTCAGGAAGCGGCTCAGGAAAAAGCTGCCGTCATGGTATTCAAGGCCGGAACTGGTGTATCCGGTGGAACTGAGCTGCGAACAATGCAGTTCAGAAAGCACTGCCCTCTACAAGGCCCGGCTCGTATCAGGACTTTCCGGAAGAGACAGCAGGGTGAAGATAGCCGATCTGACCGGAGGGCTCGGGGCAGACAGCCGGGCATTCTCGGAAATAGCGGAATCCGTATTGTACAATGAGATGAATCCGGTGCTTGCAGCTGCCGCAAGGGACAATTTCAGGAACCTCGGCTGCCATAACATCATCATCCGTTCATACATGCTCGTCAGCCGGGACAGCATCGTCCCCGGCATGGAAGGCGGCACCGGCAGCAGGCCTGCCGACATAAGGACAATACTCGACGGTTTTGCACCTGACCTCATTTTCCTGGATCCGGCCAGAAGATCCGGCAGCGGAAGGAAAGTATTCCTTCCCGAAGACTGCTCGCCCGATGTTTTCCGGCTTAAGGATGAACTTCTGGAAAATTGCCGTTATCTGCTCGTGAAACTGTCTCCGCTGGCAGACATCTCGCTCGTCGCGGAAAAATCAGGTAAAATGTGCCGGGAAATCCATATTGTCGCAGCCTCCGGAGAATGCAAGGAACTTCTTCTGCTTCTTGACCGGGAATATTGCGGAGAATGCAGCATTGCCGCGACTTCGGGAGGGGCCGTATTCAGATTCACACGTGAAGAGGAAGAGTCGGCTGCAGCCATGGCCGCCAGCCCGGAAGACATGCAGGAAGGAGCTTATCTGTTCGAACCGGGGAAAGCCCTGATGAAGTCAGGTGCCTACAATCTCATCAGCGCCATGTCCGGCATGAAGAAACTGGGAAAATCCACACATTATTATCTGAGCGGCTCACCTTCGGAGCTTCCTGCCGGAATCAGGGAGAACGGGAAACTGTTCCGCATAGTCTGCACAGCCCCGCTCGACAGGAAATCCATGAAGGACATCGGCAGACGCTTTCCTGAAGCAGAGGTCACAGCCCGGAACATAAAGATGGATACGGAAACTCTCCGGAAGAGACTCGGTGTCTCTTCCGGAGATGATTTCCATATTTTCGGTCTGAGATGCGATTTTCCTGAAGAGAGCGCAAACATGCTCATTGTCACAGGGAAAGCCGGTGTCTAGAATTTGCTCGATCCGTCGAAACAGTGTGTGCAGATGCGGCTCTTCGACAGGCCTATGGCTTCGACAAGGTTTTCAAGAGTATTGAATTTGAGCGATGTGAGCCCGAACCGGGCGGCTATCTTGTCTACCATCTTCCTGTATTCCGGTGTGGACGGATCCGAATATTTTTCCAGGTTCCTATTCTCGTCACCTTCCAGCTCCTTTATTATACGTCTGGTTATAAGCTCCATGTCAGTCTTGGAAGCCGAGAAGCCGATAAAAGGACAGCCATATACCAGAGGCGGACAGCCGATACGCATATGCACTTCCCTGGCGCCATAGTCGAAAAGCACCTTGACGTTGTCCTTGAGCTGGGTTCCCCTTACTATTGAATCGTCGCAGAAAATGATCTTCCTGCCTTCAAGCATTGCCCTGTTCGGGATCAGTTTCATCTTGGCCACGAGTGCACGTCTTTCCTGGTTGCTCGGGGTGAAACTCCTCGGCCATGTCGGGGTGTATTTTGTGATTGCGCGATGATACGGGATGCCTTTCCCTTCAGCATAGCCGAGTCCCTGCCCTACCCCTGAATCAGGGATGCCGCAAACGAAATCCGCTTCTGAAGTATCCTGGCTCCCCATCTTGCATCCGCTGCAGAATCTTACCTGCTCCACGTTGCGTCCTTCGTAGGATGATGTCGGGAAACCGTAATATACCCACAGGAACGAACATATCTGCATCTCTTTCTCAGGTGCCTTGATCTGCTCCACATGGTCTGCATGGAGTTTCAGTATCTCCCCGGGGCCGACATATCTGTCTATCTCATAATCCAGATTCGGAAAGCTGCATGATTCACTGGTGGCGGCATAGGCGCCTTCCTTGCGGCCTATCACTATAGGAGTCCTGCCGAGCCTGTCCCTTGCCGCAATGATACCGTCTTCGGTAAGTATAAGCATGGAACATGAGCCCTTTATCTTCGAAAATACATTTTCTATCCCGTCCCTGAATGTCTTGCCCTGGATTATGAGCAGCGCTATCAGTTCTGTCTGGTTTGTCTTTCCGGAACTGAGTTCCGCAAAATGCATGTTCTTGTCTATGAGTTCCTTCTCAAGTTCATCCATATTGGCGATCCTGGCCACGGTGACGATAGCGAATTTCCCGAGATGGGAATTGATGACTATCGGCTGGGGATCGGTGTCGCTTATGACTCCTATGCCTGATGTCCCCGTGAACTTGTCAAGGTCGTCTTCGAACTTGCTTCTGAAATAGTCGCTTTCCAGATTGTGGATGGAACGTTTGAACCCGGATTCCGGGCTGTATGTCGCCATACCGCCGCGTTTCGTTCCCATGTGGGAATTGTAGTCTGTACCATAATAAAGGTCATTGATGCATTTTTCCTTCGCGATAGTACCGAAAAAGCCGCCCATATAATATTCTTTTAAAATTGCTGCGCAAAAGTAAGAAAAAAACCGGCCGCAAAATTTCTTTTGGACCGGTTCCGGTACTCGGCCGGAGAATCGAACTCCGATTGCAAGATTGAGAATCTTGAGTACTAACCGTTATACGAGCCGAGCATATTCCGTTTTTGGGACTGCAAATGTATGGCAATAATTTTATATTTCCAAATTATTTTTCCTGTTTTATTTCAAAAACACGAAAAACACAGCCATAACCAACAGGAAGAAGGCCACAAAATGATTCCATTGGAGAGCCTGATTCTTGAAAAGGAGAGTCACTATGACTGTAAATACGGTAAGTGAGATGACTTCCTGGATGACTTTCAGCTGGATCAGGTTGAACGGACCGCCATTGTCCATGAAACCTATCCTGTTTGCAGGCACCTGGGCACAATATTCAAAAAAGGCTATCCCCCATGATAAAAGTATCACCAGGATCAGCGGCCAGCCGGACGTGACCTTCATTTCCTGAAGTTTCAGATGTCCGTACCACGCAAAGGTCATGAAGACATTGGAAGTAATGAGCAGCAGTACTGTATAAAGCGCTTTCATTTCTGTATTCCTTGAAAATGGCTGCAAATGTAGGAAGTGTTTTGAAATTTAAAAACTGTTTGCGACATAAAATTTGAATTTGACACCAAATTGATTAATTTTGTGAGGATATACCGGACTGGACTAACTTATCTAAACATAATTACCATGACACTTATCAAATCTATTTCCGGAATCCGCGGGACTATCGGCGGGACACCGGGAGAGGCACTGACCCCTATCGACATCGTGAAATTCACATATGCATACTGCGTCAAACTGAGGGAACGCAGACCGAAGGCTGCCGGGGAACGCTACCGTGTGGTAGTCGGCAAGGATGCCAGGATATCCGGGGAAATGGTGGAGCAGCTTGTCTGCGGTTCGCTGATCGCTTGCGGAGTGGATGTCATCAAGGCCGGATTCGCTTCGACCCCTACCACGGAAATGGCAGTAATATTCGAAAAGGCCGACGGAGGCATAATACTTACGGCATCCCACAATCCGAAGCAATGGAACGCACTGAAGCTGCTGAATGAAAAAGGCGAATTCCTGAATGCCGCTGAAGGGGCCGCAATACTTGAATGCGCCGAGCAGGATGATTTCGACTTCGCTGACGTGGATTCAATCGGAAGCATCACGGAAAAAGATTTCACCGATGCACATATAGATGCTGTCCTGGCACTTGAAGCCGTGGATGCCGAGGCTGTCAGGAAAGCCGGATTCAAGGTTGCCCTCGATGCCGTGAATTCCGTGGGAGGAATCATAATGCCGCGTCTTTTCGAGAGACTCGGTGTAAAGTGCGTCAAGGTAAACTGCGAACCTACAGGCCGTTTCGCCCATAATCCTGAACCTCTTCCCGCCAATCTGACGGAACTTTGCGAGACCGTGGTCAGGGAGAAGGCAGATCTCGGAGTCTCCGTGGACCCTGATGTGGACAGGCTCGCCCTGATATGCGAAAACGGAGAGCCGTTCGGTGAAGAATACACGCTGGTGAGCGTTGCGGACTACATACTTTCCCGCGAGAAGGACAAAGGCGTCGAACTCGCCACGTCATCGAATCTTTCTTCATCAAGGGCGCTCAGGGATGTGACGGAAAGCTACGGCGGCCAGTATTTCGCAGCGGCTGTCGGTGAAGTGAACGTGACTACCAAGATGAAGGAATGCGGTGCGGTCATAGGAGGGGAAGGAAACGGAGGCGTCATCTATCCGGCCCTGCATTACGGCCGTGACGCCATCGTAGGGGCTGCACTCTTCCTCACTAACCTGGCTTACAGGAAAATGAAGGCATCGGAGCTCCAGAAGACATATCCTCAATACTACATCACAAAGAACCGCATCGACCTGTCAGACAAGTCCCTTATCGACAAGATCCTGTCAGAGATGAAGAATATCTATGCCGCCGAGGACATCAACGATATCGACGGTGTGAAGATATCATTCGAGTCAAGGAAAGAATGGGTTCACCTGCGCAAATCGAACACTGAGCCTATAATCCGCATCTATGCGGAATCGGCCACCAGGGAATCCGCTGAAAAGCTTGCTTCAGAAATCAAGTCCATCGCGGAGAAAATAATCAAAGGCTGATGTTCTCTTTCAGGACCACCCCGCTCGAAGACCAGCTGGACAGGGCATTGCTCGACGGCAACGTCGGATGTTTCTGTACCCAAAGCTGCTGGGATGCAGGGCGGGAACGCTACATGACCGACATTTTCCGGGAGAGGGGTAACCTCAGGGAGGTATTCTCTCCCGGAAATTCTGAACTGACCCCGTCCGTCTCCCATATCGAAGCCGACAAGGAGCAGCTTGGCAGACTCAATGCAGTCGTCGTGGAAATCCAGGATACGGGGGCCAGATATTCCGTTTTCACCGGTGACGTATTCCGGCTCATGCGCAGTCTTGCAGAGATGGAAGAGGCTCCTGCCCTGTACATCGTCGACCACGTAAACCCTGCCGGCAGAGTGGTGGAGGGCACCATGCCGTCTTCACCCTGCGCGGATTCCGTGCCGAGGATAGCCCACAGGCACGGGCTTACACTCGGTGAACTCGCGAATCTGTACTATTCTGAAATCGGAGCCAGATTCCCGCTGCATATCATTTCCGCTTCCGCCACAGAGGCCGGAAGGAAGATCATGCCGTGGACAATCGCCCCTGCACCTGACATACCGGGGCTTTTCACCTGCGAGATGTACAGCGGAGGCGCGTTGTGGTCGGAAACCAGCATCACGCCCGGCATCGGAACTTCAAGGCCATACGAATATTTCGGGGCTCCATTTCTCAGACATGATCAGGCCGGTATCCCTCCTGCCCCGCCGAAAGTAATGATGAGACCTTGTTCGTTTACTCCGGCTTATGGAAGATATTCCGGCGAAGTCTGCCATGGATACCAGATAATCCTGGAACCAGGGGCGGAATATCATTCCCTGATGCACACGCTGCAGCTTATAAGGTATTTCAAGGACAGATATTCCGCATTCGGACTTGAGAAGGGATTTCAAGACAGGCTTGCGGATGATGTATTGTTGTCTTACATAGAAGGAAGCACCGGCTGGGATGAAGCCAGGGAACACATCAAGGTAGAAGAGCAGAAATGGATAAGGAAAGCGAAGAAATTCGTGCTTTATGATGAACAGCCTTACAGATTGAGATAGGCTGAGACATGCTGTGTGCCTGCCACTATCTGACGGCAGTTTCTCCGGTCATTTCATTCCCCTTTCTTTCTTCAGGAATTCGTATGCTTCCTGCACAGCGCGGAATTTTTCCGCCCCGGCTTTCTTGACGTCTTCACCGAGTCCGGTCAGTTTGTCGGGGTGATATTTCATGGCCATGCGCCTGTATGCTTTCTTGATTTCCTCATCGGTGGCCGATGACTCTATCCCAAGAGCCTTGTAGGCCCATCCGCTGTCGGAAGATCTGGTATACGGAGCCTTGAGAGCCTCGAAATCCACAGCTGAAACTCCGAAGAGTCCTGCAATTTTCCTGAGATGGAGGAGCTCCGCTTCACAGACGTCACCGTCGGCATATGCTATCTGGAAGAGCAGATGCAGAAGCTCCAGTTTTGAGGAATAGTTCATTCTCGCGCCAATCTGCATTGCAACCCGGGTCTCGTCAATGTCCTGCTGCAGCAGCCTGTCCAGAATAGCCATGGCCTCATCCGTTCCGGCCTCGCCGAAATTGGCGGAAAGGATACGTCTGACCATCCCCATTTCTTCAGGTTTCCTTATACCGTCGGCCTTGATGATGCACGCAATAAGCACAAGAAGGCTGATCTTGAAGTCTCCTGCTCCTGTCTTGCCGGATTCAACATAACGCTGCGAGTCATCACTGCCGTCCACGATAGCTCCTATGACAAAACCTGCAAGTGCTCCCAACGGGCCGCCCAACGCCCAGCCCAAACCGCCACCAAGCCATTTTCCGAATTTCATGATCAACTGGAATAAAATTATAGTGATTCTATCATTCTGGCATCGTAAAGACGGCTCATTATCTCCGGCACCGGACGCTACGGTCTTTCCCTGCACTCGAGCCTCTCTCCAACGATGATTCAGAGGAGGGCAAAGATAAGAAACTGTTTTGAATTTTTCCGGAAATTCTTTCATGGTTAATGGTTATTTCATGTCAAACTGTCAATCTGCCAAACTTCCGGGACAATAAATTTGCAATTCGGGAAATAAATAGTAAATTTGCGCGCTGATTCAGTTAACTAAAAAATTTAAAGGAAATGAAAAAAGGAATTCATCCCGAAAACTACCGTCTTGTAGCTTTCAAGGATATGTCGAATGACGAGGTGTTCGTCACCCGTTCCTGCGCAAACACCAAGGAGACTCTTGATGTAAACGGCACAGAGTATCCTGTTGTAAAAGTCGAAATCTCCAACACATCCCATCCGTTCTACACCGGTAAGATGAAGCTCGTCGATACAGCAGGCCGCGTCGACAAATTCTATCAGAGATACAAGAAAAACAAATAGCATAGTTTTTCGAAAAATTGAGACAATTCGAAAAGGGACTGTGTCAAAATGATGAATTTTGGCGCAGTCCCTTTCGGTGTGTAAGAGTTTGCAATTATGACACACCGCCTTTTTTCATTTCATTCCCCCACCCAAACGCCTCTGTTTCTTTCTGCGACCAGTACCAGAATCCTCGCGAAAATGGTAGTGATCGGGGTGGAATCGCTGCGACCAGTACCGGAATCCTCGCGAAAGTGGCAGTGGTCGGGATGGGGAGGAAATGAAAACAGCTCTTGCATGGAGCAGAGACTCCGATGACAAGAGCTGAAAAGTATGAAGTTACTATGATATATCAAATCAGTCAATCACAGGTGTTCCTGAAAAAGTAAGATGATGTGTGCCATTTTCAGCTTCGAGGATAGCGTCTATAACATATGTACCATCACCGTTGTTGGTCACAGTTACAGTACCATCGTTAACATAAATCTCCGAATTATCCATTAATATGTAGGTATAGACGTATCCGAAAGTACCTGCAGCATCGGCATTTTCATCATACAAATACTCTCCAGATGGAATTGAAGCCTCATCCGCTTCAGCTGCAAAATATATGTTATACTCTGTTCCAGAATTATCTTCGAATTTTGTCATAAATGTTGCAGGGAAAAATGAACAATTAAACTTAAATGACTCCCGCTTCAGCGGAAACATGCTCTGGCCTACTTCAGATATTTCAGCCAGAACCTACGGTTCTCATTCAGGAAGTGCTCCCCCTGATAACCCCGATACCCATGCATGCCGTCAGGATAAATCATCAGTTCGAAACTTTTCCCCGCCTTGTGAAGAGCATCCGCCAGCTGGAGGGTATTCTGGAAATGCACATTGTCATCTCCTGTACCATGCGTCAGCTTCAGGTAAACCGGCCTTTCACCGGTGAGGCTGTCGGCTCTGGCAGGATAACCGTCGACATACTCGAGCACGCGGGCCTTGCGGTAACCTTCCGGATTGTCCTGCGGTGTACTCATGTACCTTTCGGTATAATGTGAATCATACAACGCCCAGTCGTACACGCCTCCACCGGCTATTCCGTAATGGAAACTGTCCGGAGCCCGGAACAGGAGCATTGCAGTCATCGTCCCCCCGAAAGAGAAGCCCTCGACCCCTATCTTGTCGCCATCCACGTACGGCAGTGACTTCATATATTCCGCCCAAGCCACGAAATCCTGCACTTCATGGACCGAAAGCTGCCTGTACACCATGTCGAGCCCTCGTTTTCCGTTATGCCCGGCTGCACGGCAATCCGCAGTGATCTGTATGATGCCGTTATCGGACCACCACTGGTTCCTGTCAGACGGAGTGCTCCATCTGTCCCGGACCATAGGGGTATCTGGTCCGCCATAAATATCGAAATGCACAGGATATTTCCCGGACGGGTCGAAATCTTTCGGATAGACTATGGACGCCGGGAGTCGGAATCCGTCTTCTGTCTCAATATAAATGATCTGAGGCAATGCATAGCTGTCCGGATCGAAATCCCCGGGCGCCATATCCGCCACCACGTCCCCGAGAGGTTTCCTTCCGGAAGAAGGGAAGACTGCGACCCTGTCCGGAGTCACCGAATTGGAATAGGTGGCAGAGAAATATTTTCCGTCAGGGGAGAAAACCGCGGACCTGACATCATAGGCCGGGTCAGTCAGGATCTCTGTCCTGCCTTTCCTGTCGACCTTGTAGACGGACAGGCGGACATACGATTCATTATATGAAGTGAAACAGACTTCCCCCGTCTTTTCCTGCACATCCAGCAGGGACAGATTCCAGAACCTGCCGTCGGTAAGCTGTCTGAACTCATCTCCGGAATACGAGAGGAAGTACACCTGCTGCCATTCACCGTCCAGACACCTTGACATGTAAAGCCCTTCCGATGTGAATATGGCACCGGAAATCCAGTCCACCCATGTGCTGCCGGTCTCGCTGTATACCCTTTTCATGTCCCCGTCAGCGACCGATACGCTGTAAAGTTCGAGCGACTGCTGGGAGCGCGGCATTCTGGAAATGAAGAAGTACCGGCTGTCAGGCCCCCAGAACGGAGTACCGAAATACTGGTCCGGATCCTCCTCAAAACCGACCCACAGCACGTCCGGACTGAGATTCTTCCTTGGTGCTGCCTTGAATGCGGATACGTCGGCCACCCCTATCTTCACCACCGGGTTAGTCTCTCCCGCCTTAGGATATCTGGTCTCATTCAGACTGCCGTCCTGGCCTGCCGGAGAATAGATCGGGAAAAGAGGGACTCCCGTATTGTCGAACCTGTAGAATCCGATCCTGCGGCTGTCGGGAGACCACCAGAATGCCCTGTATCTGGTAGGTCTGCCGAAAATCTCCTCATAATACACCCATGATGCATATCCGTTCAATATAAGGCTGCCGCCGTCAAAAGTAATCCTGTGCTCCAGCCCCGTAGCCACATCAGCCACATACAGATCATTGTCCCTGGTGAAGGCTATCATGGAAGAATCCGGAGACCACGTCATGTTCACAGCTCCTTCCGGCTGGAGAGGGAAAACCGCATATTTTCCCGGAGCAGACACACCTTTTCTGACCAGACCGCTCCGTACATTATAGGAAAACGCCGTGGAATCGGCATAGGTTCCGTCATAAGAATAGATTACCTCATCATCAGAGAGCCATTTCCAGGATGAGGGGACATCCCTGAAACCGGAAGAAGCATAAGCAGGTATTGTCAGGATTGACCATAAGAGGATAGGGAAAATATTCTTGTTCATATCTGATTGTTTTATTGTCTGTATTGTATTGGATTGGATTGGCATGTCATTCAAAATGCATCATTCAAAGAAGGAATCCTTGAAATTCACGAGATATACCATTTCAGTGCTTCTGGTCAGGGCCGTGTAAAGCCATTTGAGATCGTCCGGAAGGAGTTCATCCTGCCAGAACGGATTGTCTATGAATACGCATTTCCACTGGCCGCCCTGTGACTTGTGACAGGTTATGGCATTGGCATATTTGAGCTGAAGGGCATTGAAATATTTGTCTTCCCTGACGGCCTCATACCGTTTATGTCTGGATGCGATATGGGCATAATCCTCGTTGACTCCCTCGTAAAGCATATTCTGCTGTTCCGGGGTCAGTGCAGGACTTTCCGAGATCAAGGTGTCCAGAATGACAGGTGCGACTATCTCCTGATCGTCATAATCAGGGAATGAAAGGCGCGCCCTGGCGAAATGCAGCCCGTACCTTTCTTCATACCCCGAGATGCTCTGGAGGGTGACTATGTCTCCGTTGGCAATATAATCCATATTGTCCAGCTTGTCCACGAACTTGTAGCAGTTCCTTACCACCATCAGGCTGTCACCGCGGACAAGTTTCTCCTCCTTGAACTGGATAGAGGAGCGGATTCCGAGATTATATTTTACCGCTTTCCTGTTGGAACGGCAAATCACCACAGTCTCATCATCACCGTATCTGTCGTATGCATCCGACAGCTTCTCTATCAGGTCTGCACCGGTGATCCGTTCCATATCCGGCGCACCATGCAAGTCCAGTCTCACATCATGACTGCCGGCCGCCGGATTCATGTAATTGCGGATAGCGGTCCTCAACAGGGTCGCATTCTTCAATATCCCTGATGCCGACTGCTGCCTGACCACCGTCGTAAGCTCCGCCCGGACCACTTCCCCGAAAAGCGATATATAATCTTCCGACAATGCCGGACTCTCGTCAAGGCCTACAGGCGGCAGCTGGGCACTGTCCCCGATCAGGACAATCCTGTTGTCCTTCCCCTTTCTCACATATCCGACAAGATCCATAAGCAGGTTGCCTGACCCGAATATATTCTGTCCGCCGCTGTCGATCCCTATCAGGGAGACTTCATCCACGAAATAGACGGTGTCCCGGTCCTTGTTCGGACTCACGGTGAATTCCCCGAAGCCTGCTCCTGTAACCGCTTTCTGGCGGTAGATATGCTTGTGGACCGTGAAAGCCGGACTGTGCGCATATCCTGCAAGCACCTTTGCCGCCCTCCCCGTCGGAGCCAGCAGGACGCAACGGACATCAAGGCTTTTCAGGAAGGAAATGGCTGCGGATACTGCAGTAGTCTTGCCTGTCCCGGCATATCCGTTCACTACCATAATATCGGAGGAATCTCCGTTCAGGAATTCCGCCAACTTGCGGAAAAGCCCTTTCTGGCATTCCGTAGGCTCATATCCGAGATCTTTTACAAAGCCTGAATAAAGAAAGCCGTTACTGTCCATCATTTACGTCTTCTGAAAATCATGGAAATGACTATGAACAACGGGTATATCTCAAGACGGCCGAGAATCATGTCCATGGAATAGATGAACTTGGCAATCCCCTGCTGCGAAGAATAATTGCCCATGGTGCTGATGGAGTCCAGTGCAGGGCCTGCATTTCCGAGCGAAGACAAGGCTCCGGAAATGGCCTCGGCAGAATCTACACCGAAAAGCAGAAGCAGGAGGAAGGATATGAGAAGAACCACTACATAGAACACTATATATAATATTGCGGCGAATGCAGCATCATCCTTTAGGAAATGGTTGCCAACCCTCAGCTGCATGATGGACGACGGATGGAGATTCTGCTTCACCTGACGGAATATCGCCTTGAATGCTATGAGCATCCTGTCGGACTTTACACCTCCGGTAGTGGAGCCAGAACATCCGCACTGGAAGGCGGCATACAGAAGAAGGACATTTGCAAAAGCCGGCCAGCCTGCATTGTCTGCCGTGGCAAATCCTGATGTAGACAGGAAACTGGTGACCTGGAATGTGGCATCAAGGGCAGCCCTGCCCCAACTGTCATAAGTTCCGGTCACTTTCAATGAAAGCATCACAAGCACGGAAAGGACTGCCAACGTCCCGAGGAAGAATTTCACCACTGGATGTGTGAACGTCTTGAGCGAACGTGTGGCGAAAATCGCGAACAGCAGGCCAAAATGGATTGAAGACAATGCCATGAACACTATTATGATAATATCGATCAGTGCGGAATCATAATAAGCGATGGATGAATTCCTGGTGCTGAAGCCTCCTGTAGCCACAGTGCTGAAAGAATGGTTCACGGCATCGAAGAAGGACATCCCTGCCAGCTTAAGGAGAAGTGTTTCGGTCACAGCCAGAAACACATACACGAATGCTATGACATGGACAGTCTTGATGGAACGGAAACGGTACCCCTCTCTGGAAAGGGAAGACAGTTCTATATTTGTAAGTCTCATCCGGAACGGGCTTGCATCCGGAATGATAAGCAGGAGAAAAACCACTACGCCCAATCCGCCGATGAAATGCGTCGACGATCTCCAGAACTGCAGGCCTTTCGGGAGAGCCTCCACATCGGTAAGAATGGTGGAACCGGTCGTGGTATATCCGGACACACTTTCGAACCAGGCATTGATAAGTGTGAACTCTCCGCCCCAAAGCACATATGGCAGCATCCCTACAATGAAAGACAGACGCCACGACAGCACTATGATCATATAACCGTCCTGCAGCGAAATGCCGGACGCCTTCCTTACGAAGATGAAGGGGAATATCCCGACAGTGAATGTAATGATGAAACTTATAGCCAGAGGTCCGAGAGCCGAGTCCTTGCCGTTCAGCACTGAGACGATCAGCGACAGGAACATGAACAAGGCACTGATAAGCAGCGCCTGCCCCACATTTCTCGATATGACTTTTATATCCATGTCCGATGACTTCCTGCTATAATTCCTTTGCGGCAGATGAAGACTCTATCAGCTTCTCCCTTTCCTCCCGGAGTCTGTTCACCCGTTTCTTCAGTTCCACATTCTCCTCGACAAGCTCCGTAAGCTCTCCGTTCAGATGTACCAGTTCGTCATCGCCTTCGAATGCATAACTGTAGCGTCGGCCGTTTGTCTGATAATCATCGATCCCTGAAAGCATCCTCTTCAATGGCCGGATATAATAAATGAGTATGAACACAAGCAGAAGAAGGACGAGCAGAAGCCCTGCTGCCACGGATACCACTCCCGGGATGATGCTGCGGTAGAATCCGTCCTGGAAAGTTTCGGAATTCTCCTTCAGCTGCATGTAAATCACCTCGTTCAGCTTCTCGATATCGGATTTCAGTCTCTGATACCGCGGCTGAAGCCTTTTGAAATACCATTCCCTGTTGTCGATGAAATCATTCATGATCACTTTCTCGAACTCGAGGGAGGTAAGCATGTATGCGGAATAAGAATATATGACAGAATCGGTCCTGGCCACGGCATCACTGCTCGTCAGCGTGGCCTTGAGACTGCTGTACTCATCCATGAAGGAATTATAGTCTATCCCGGGTATCAGAGCCGGGTCCTTCTCCCCTACAATGGCAAGCAACTGGAGATTGTACCTGTCACTCTCATTCGCAATCTTCTGCGCTATGTTTATGCAGTTTATGTTGGAAGCTATCAGATTCGAGACATAGTCGCTCATCCTCCTGTACTCCATTATGGATATTATGCTTGAAAGCAGGAGAATCACGGCTATCGCCCCGAGGGACAACGACAGCTTCAGGCTCATCGTCATCTTCGGACGCGACAGGTTCTTGAGGATATTCTTCAGCATGGCTACCTCCTCGGGCGCTTCATGTTCCGCATCATTCCCGTCATACCGCCCAGCCCCATGACTGATTTCATCATTTTCCTTGTCCCTTCGAACTGCTTGAGAAGCCTGTTCACCTCGGCTACGGATGTGCCGCTGCCGTCGGCGATGCGTTTTCTGCGGCTTCCGTTTATAATCTCCGGCTTCTCCCTCTCCACAGGTGTCATGGACAGGATGATAGCTTCGACGCTCTTGAATGAGTCATTGCTCATCTCCACATCTTTCAACGCTTTCCCCATACCTGGAATCATGGATGCTATATCCTTGATATTGCCCATCTTCTTGATCTGCTGTATCTGGTCATAGAAATCCATCAGCGTGAACTGGTCCCTGGCAAGTTTTTTCTTCAGCTTGCGGGCCTGTTCCTCATCGAACTGCTCCTGCGCCCTTTCCACGAGAGTGACGACGTCTCCCATGCCGAGAATCCTGTCTGCGATTCTCTCCGGATGGAAGACATCCAGAGCTTCCATCTTCTCACCGGAACTGATGAACTTGATGGGCTTGCCGACCACGGCCTTGATGGAAAGTGCGGCACCGCCTCTGGTATCGCCATCCATCTTGGTCAGGACCACTCCGTCGAAATCCAGCCTGTCGTTGAACGCCTTGGCTGTCTCCACGGCATCCTGACCAGTCATGGCATCCACCACGAAAAGTGTCTCTGTCGGTGCAAGATCCTTCTTCAATGCAGCTATCTCGTCCATCATCTCCTCATCCACCGCAAGACGTCCTGCGGTATCGACAATCACCAGGGAACAGCCTTCCTGCCTGGCTTTCGACACGGCATTGCGCGCTATCGCCACCGGATCCTTGACCCCGTCTTCGGAATATACCGGCACACCAATCTGCTCCCCAAGCACTTTAAGCTGATCTATAGCCGCCGGCCTGTATACATCGCACGCTGCAAGCATCACCTTCATGCCCCTCTTGCTCTTGCAGTTCAACGCAAGCTTTCCGGAGAAAGTCGTCTTACCGGAACCTTGCAGACCGGCCACCAGTACTATGCCGGGATGGCCTTTGACATTGATGTCCGACGACGTGCTGCCCATGAGCGCGGCAAGTTCGTCATGGACGATCTTCACCATCATCTGCTGCGGTTTGACGGACTTCAGCACATCCATGCCGAGCGCCTTCTGCTTCACATCGTCACAGAAATTCTTCGCCAGTTTGTAGCTGACATCGGCATCGAGCAATGCCCTCCTTATATCCTTCAGCGTCTCGGCGACGTTGATTTCAGTTATCTTTCCTTCTCCCTTCAATATCTTGAAGGAACGTTCCAGTCTGTCTACTAAATTCTCGAACATATCTTATTCTGTTAGGAAACCGCTTAAGCTTCTGTTGTTAATTCCACCTCTTCACCATTCCAGTCCATGTATACCGCAGGGGCAAGGTCCCTGAGATTATACCGGCTGGACATGACCTGGCCATAGGCACCGGCCGACAGTATCGCCAGAAGATCGCCTCTCTTGCTGAAAGGCAGCCCGAGCCCTTCGGCCCAGACATCGCTTGATTCGCATACGGGGCCGACGACATCATAAACCGCGGTGTCATCTTCATGATCGGAGCATGCCGTCATGTTCACGATCTTGTGACGCGCACCGTAAAGTGCCGGCCTGATAAGGTCATTCATACCGGCATCGGTAATCAGGAAAGTCTTGTTCTGCCCCGGCTTGACATACAGCACCTTCGTGACAAGGCTTCCGCACTGGGCCACGATAGAGCGTCCAGGTTCGACATGGATACGATATCGCCCCGGATTGCCTGCAATCTCCATCCCTTTGGCAATGGTCCTGAACCATCCTTCGAAATCCGGGACAGGCGCGGTATCCGGCTCCGCATAGTCCACGCCAAGTCCGCCGCCAAGATCTATATCCGTTATCTTCAGTCCTTTGTCCTCGAAATAGCGGACTATCTCCATCGCTCTCCTGCATTCCAGCGAGAACACTTCCTCTACATCCATGATCTGCGACCCGATATGGAAATGCAGACCTTTGAAATTCACATTCGTGCAGCGTCCCAGAAGTTCCGCAAGCGCCTCGAAGTCATGTTTCGATACGCCGAATTTGTTCTCTTCCAGCCCTGTGGTGATGTATTTATGCGTATGTGCATCTATGTCGGGATTTATCCTGACGAGAACATCCGCTTTCCTTCCAAGCTTTCCTGCAATCTCATCCACCACGGCTATTTCGGGGATGGATTCGCAGTTGAGGGCGAAAATGCCGTTCACCAGAGCTGTCTCTATCTCCTTGTCGGTCTTTCCGACTCCGGCAAAGGCCGTCCTTGAGGGAAGGAAACCGTTCCCGAGTGCGCAAAGGACTTCATTGCCGCTGACGCAGTCTGCGCCAAGTCCCTTGGAGGCGATATGTTGCAGGATACGGGGATTGGCATTGGCCTTGACTGCATAGTGGACCTCGATACCATAATGTGATGACAGGCGCACGACCTCCGAGACAGTCTCGGAGAGCAGCCCCATGTCATAGAGATAGAATGGCGTCGGAATCCCTTTCAGCTTTTCTATATTATAGGGTCTCAATACTTTCCAGTCCATGAGCAAATTTAGATAAAAACGATTGCAAAAATAGAGAAAATTTCGCTAATTTCGCAGGCTGAAAGTCAATTTGACAATTTTTACATAAAAAAGATGAAAATGGAAAAAGGACCTATTTCACAATTCATTACACACCATTATCGTCATTTCAACTCAGCTGCTCTGGTAGATGCAGCAAAAGCTTACGACGAACACATCAGCAAAGGCGGGAAGATGATGCTTGCCATGGCCGGGGCCATGAGTACTGCTGAACTTGGACTTTCCCTCGCCGAGATGATACGTCAGGACAAGATCCATATCGTATCCTGCTCAGCAAACAACCTTGAGGAGGATATCATGAATCTTGTGGCACACAACCATTACTACAGAGTGCCTAACTACCGTGACCTCACCCCGGAGCAGGAGAAAGAACTCCTGAACAACCACATGAACAGGGTTACTGACACATGTATCCCTGAAGAGGAGGCCTTCCGCAGACTTGAGGATCACCTCGTGGAAATCTGGAAAGACATGAAAGCCAAAGGGGAAAGGCTTCTCCCATATGAAGTCATATACAGGCTTCTCAGGAGCGGTGTCCTCGAGAAATATTACGAGATAGACCCTAAGGACAGCTGGGTTCTTGCCGCCTGCGAGAAGAATATCCCTATCGTAGTCCCTGCATGGGAAGACTGCACCACGAGCAACATATACACCGCACACTGCATCAGGGGCGAGTTCGACCCGCTCATGATCAAGGGAGGAATCGAGACCATGATGTTCCTGACCGACTGGTACAAGCACAATTCCGGAGGACAGGGAGTCGGCTTCTTCCAGATCGGAGGAGGTACAGCAGGAGACTTCCCTATCTGCGTAGTCCCGATGATGGAGCAGGATCTCGGATGGAAGGGCACTCCGCTCTGGGCATATTTCTGCCAGATTTCAGACTGCACCACCTCGTACGGTTCATACTCCGGTGCCGTTCCTAACGAGAAGATCACATGGGGCAAGCTGGATGTGGATACACCGAGATTCATCATAGAGTCGGACGCGACGATTGTGGCTCCGCTGCTCTTCGCCTACGTTCTCGGCTGGTAACATAAGACAAGGTGACTGGAAAAGGTTTACTGCGACACATCCGATCCGCAGACCTTTTCAGTCACCTTTTGAATTCTCCCCGGCACTGATCAGGATTTTTAACCGCCTGCCATGACGGCAGGGAAAACAGACACAGACAGATGGAATTCATTGCCAATATCAATGATATCCGGCTGTTCCAATGGATAGCAATGATTGTCGCAGCCTCGCTTGCAGTTGTGATGCTGCTGATAAAAGTCCCGCACACGGAGCATGCGACCAGACTTACCCGTGCCAAGAGCATAGTGGCTTTGAGTTACATGGTCTGCGCTTTCATTTTCGGATATACGCTTTTCCATGACGACATCCGCAATTACGAGGTATTCTCGGCAATGACCATGCTCATGAATGTGGCATTCTCCAGTGCCACACTTTCATTTTCCCTGATCAACCTGCTCGGACACCGCTATGTGGACTTCAGCAAACTGCTTATCAGCATTTTCGCCATCTTCCTCACCAGCATAGCCCTGATCGAGATATTCTTCAACGGTGAATCCGACCAGATAGACATCGCGCTCATAACCGGCATCGTGCTTTTCGTATCGATGTGCATCTATTACATCATAATATTCGACAAATGGTACAAGCACAGTATCGTGATGCTTGAGAAATATTATGACGAAGACGAAGAGCACAAGCTCAAATGGGTGAAATTCTGTTTTATACTCGCCATGCTTACAGACATGTTCGTGCTTGTCTACCTGATATTCCTTCGCGGGTTCATGTTCATCTACATCGGTTTCTATATCCTCTTCCTGCTTTATTTCGCCAGCAATTTCATTTCTTTCATCGGCAGCCACAAACTGCTGCTTGATGCATTCGGACACTGGAACATAAGCAAGGGCAGCAAAAATGCAAGGAAAAGGAAGGCCGCCCGCAGAAAGCAGCAGAACACGGAGGCCGCGAAACCTGTGGAGTACGGGGATCTTGAAGCGGCTCTCGGCAAATGGGTATCAGAAAGGAAATACCGGGAATACGACAAAAGCAGAGAAGAGATTGCAGCAGAAATAGGGACGACAAAAGAGCTTCTCAACCAGTATTTCGCACAGGAAATGGGCAAGGATTTCAGGACATGGAGGACTGAGCTGAGGATTGCCGATGCGAAAGAGCTCCTGGTTTCCGACATGAAGACTTCGACGAACATTATCGGCGAAATGGTGGGATTCAGCGACAGATCGAATTTCCACCGTCAGTTCACGAAGATTGTGGGCTGCTCTCCGAAACACTGGAGGGATACGGGCGGCAACATTCCTGCCGGGACATGACATCTTTCACCTTGAGACCGGGATGTCGATCCCGTCGAACCTGAATATGCCTGCATCCTTATCGAAAGAATATTCCTTGAACTCTACATGGAGGAGAGGGTCGTATGACGAAAGCATGGAATAGCAGCCGCCTTCCCTGTCCGGGAAATTGTCCTTTACCGTAGCCCGGAAATTCCATCCGGTGCTTCTGGACATCAGACGTATGCAATGCGAACCGTTCATTCCGGTATATGTGGTGTCTCTGTAGATGGGGTAGGAAAAATTCTTGTCCGAGACATCATACGAGGTCAGTACTACCATCATGTTCCCTACACCGACACCTTCAGCGGTATCATAGTCGTACACGGTGCCGGAGAATTCCACTTCACTCATGAATCCATCCATTTCAGAAAACGCATCCTCAGCCATGCACGACACCAAAGTCATCATGGCTGCAGCATACAGGACCAATCCGGGTATCAATCCGAAATATCTTTTCATCGTGTTCATTTTGTTCGTCATTTCGACATTCCAATCCCGGTCCAGGTTTTACACGGTGCAAATATAGCGATTAAGCGAGAACAAAGGCAAATCTTTTTTTGACTTTGTCGAGCGGCAGCTATATGTGGGCACGAAGTGACCAAATATGCGATTAAGCGAGAACAAAGGCAAATCTTTTTTTGACTTTGTCGAGCGGCAAACAGTCATCGACCACTGCCAATTTCCCCACAGAACCGGTAGTGGTCGCAGGAGGCAGGATAAAAGAAAAGGTGACTGATAACCGACACCCCGAATACGGAGAAACCATGGTTTTCAGTCACCCGTTCATGAAACAGCTTCGCCTGAGCGATTCTGTACAGGGAATATCAAGCCTGGTGAGCAGGACGCAACAGGTCAAGCACCACTTTCACTGGATTGAACGTTTCAAGAGGCACCTCTACGAAAAGGGTGTTCCAGTCACTCATCGAACCGTTCCAGAGCCCCGGAAGCTCCAGAGCCTTGAGCTCACGCCCCTGATAACTCTTGGAACTGATGAAGCCGGCCTCCTGGTCCACATGCTTCAGAAGGTCGAAACTTTCGCCTTTGTAGTTATGCAGGCAGCATACTATGTCTACCGGATTGAAATGCGTAGCTGAAGCAAGGGCGGCCGCTGCCTGGATATCATCCTTGTTTATCTGCGCCCCTTCCAGAATCTGCAGGGAAGTAGAGCCGTCCTTCTCTGCTATGATGAACGGACCGCCGCCAGGTTCTCCCTGATTCTTGACCATCCCGCAGACACGGATAGGGCGGTTCAGCTTCTCCCTGAGCTTCATTACCCTTGACTTGCAGTCATCGGCAGGAGGCATCTGGATGCAAAGCTCGCTGAGCAGGAAATTCTCGATATCATTGCACAAGAGCTGGCATTTCGTAGTCTGGTATACCTTGTCCGAAGCAACGGAATTCAGCCCCGGAATGTCAGGATAAGGCGTGGCAGTGTACGAATCTCCGGTTACGGCATCAAGTTCCCTGAGATATCCGAAAATCTTGTCCCTCAACTCGACAGCCTTTCCGAGCAGGACTTTCTTGTATTTTGCGGTGACAGGAAGAAACCTCTCGTTGGCCACATTGTCTATGTTCTTTATGGAGACGACCTCCTCGGTGATATTGTTCAGATTGTATATGAGGGCGCCATGACCTGCCGGACGGAAAAGGAGCTTGCCGTCTTCAGTACGGAACGGCTTGTTCTCCTTGTCTACCGCTATGGTATCGGTTGCCTTGTCCTGATAAGTGAACGTGACGTTGTACTTCACACCGTATCTCTTTTCATATTCGTCTTTTACGGAAGCTAAAGCATCCTCGAACAGCTGCCGGTGCTCTGGCGAAATGGTGACCACGATGTTGGCCGAGCCGTCTGAATTCCTCATATAGTTCTGCGCTTCAACAAGATGTTCGGCAAAAGCTGTCCTCACTTCCCCGTCAGGATATCTGTGGAATTTCAGGACACCTTTCGGTTTCGCACCGTAATTCAGTCCTTCTTCCGTCAACGTCCTCGACAGGATGGTCTTGCGGCACTCGGCATTATCCTCCGGCTTGCCGAAAAGCGCTGCATCATAAAAGGCGAAACGCTCGATATCGGCCACGAATCTGGCTGCAGGAGAATCCGGAGCGACATCCTCTCCGTCCTTCAGTTTGTCAAGACCGCTGAACAGATCCTTGAACATCCTTGAAGCCGCACCGGAAGCCGGCACGAATTTGCATTTCCCGGCTATCTCGGCATTTTCATAATACTCGGCAGCCTTTCCGGCCTCCTCTTCATCCAGGACGCATATCCCTTTTCCCGGAGTCGCCGGAGCAATTATCTTCATCCATGGAAATCCTTTCTTGAAAAGTTCCACCTGCGCCTCGGCAGACGCTACAGACGAGCCTCTGGACTCGATCTGATTGATGTCATCCTTGTTGAACATAATATTACTCAGTTTTAGTTATTAAAATTATGTCAGTCTACATACACTTCCCTGCGGTACTTGTACCCGGAGCGTAGCTTTTCAAAATCATGAGGAGCCATCCTCAGCATGAAATCATCTGTAAATATAGGATAATTATATTGAAAAACCGAGGTTATCTCACCTTGATTCCTGCCTTTCAGGTCAAGATGGACCGGAGCATGCTCGGCTTCGTCATATTCAGGATAGAAATCATAAAGCTCCTCTATTCCGAAATGTCTGGCCACAGCCTGGACGGACGAAGCCGTACCGTTCAGCTTGCCCTGGAAAGAATACCCGGCAATATGCGGCGTGGCGATATCCACCATATCCATAAGACCGATGTTTATGTCAGGCTCATGGTTCCACGTGTCGATTATCACAGGGCCGAGTTTCGGTATGGCATCGATCAGTGCCTGCTCATCCACTATCTCTCCCCTGGCGGAATTGATGAAGAAGGTCCCCGGCTTCATCATCCCGAAGAACTGCTCGTCCGCCATCCTGAATGTACTGGCATCGAGAGGAGTGTGGATGGTGACTATGTTGGAATTCCTCAAAAGGTGTTCAAGTGAACAGAACCCGTCCGGTCCCTCCTTGGCCGCACGCGGAGGGTCACACCTGAGGACATCGAAACCGAGGTATCCGGCCATGTGCTCCACCTTCTGCCCCACATTGCCGACTCCTATGATACCCATCACCGGATGGTCAAGTTTTATGGATTTCCTGGAAGCGGTACCGTAGAGCGCGGAAAAGACATACTGCATCACACCTCCGGCATTGCAGCCCTGCGCGTTATGGACCTCTATACCCCGCGAAGCACAGAAGTCTGAATCGATATGGTCAGTCCCGATCGTAGCCGTAGCTATCATCGATATTCTCGAATCCCCGAGCAAATCCGCATTGCACCTTGTCCTTGTCCTGATAATCAATGCGTCCGCATCCCGGACAACATCCCTGGAGATCCCCTGGCCGTCTACATAGACCACCTCGGCATACGGCTCGAAAACCCCTTGCAGGAAAGGGATATTGCTGTCCGCCACTATCCTTATTCTTCTGTCCATCGCTGTCATTTCAAGATTATCTGTCTTACCAGCCCCGTCTTGGGGTCGTCCTTCACGAAAAGGGCGTCTCCAAGAAGTTTCTCGTTGATCCTGCGCCTCAGTTCCTCTCTCCGCGGATAAAGGCGGCTCCTGACCACGGAGGAACTCAGGGCACAATAGAGGACCCCGTCTTTCAGATACTTCGACACAGTACTGGCCGAAGCCCCGGACACTTCATCCCACGCATCGAAGATCAGCTGACGGTTGAGCCCGGCAGCTATCTTCATGCTCCGGACATATTCCATTATGACCTCTTCCATGCTCTGGGCCTTCTTTCTCGAAAGTCTGTTCATATCCTTGTGAATGTGCCTTCAGATGTTTCAAAATACGCCCGGTCGCTCGTTATGGAATCCACGATTCCGGCCATCCTGACCTTGTTGCTGTCAGTGATGAAAATCTGGCCGAACTCATTTCCGGCTACCATAGACAGCAGATTGGCGATTCGTGTCATGTCCAGTTTGTCGAACACATCATCGAGCAGAAGCATAGGCGCAAAACCGTATCCCTTCTTCATGATCTCGTACTGCGCGAACTTCAGCGACACCAGGAATGACTTCTGCTGCCCCTGTGAGCCGCATCTCCTTATAGGATGCCCGTCAAGCGTAAACACGAAATCGTCCCTGTGCAGCCCCGATGATGTATATCTCAGGGCAATATCCCTGTCCCTGTTCCTCCTGAACACATCCGTCAGACTGCCTTCATGCAGATCCGAGCGGTAACTGATGCCTACCTCCTCCTTGCCGGAAGACAATACATTATAATATTGGGCCACCACGGGACAGATATCTTCGGTAAATTTCCGCCTTGCCTCATACAAGGGGCCGGACACGGACTCTATCTTCATGTCCAGCACTTCCATAAGTCCGGCATCCGGAGATGACGACTTCAACATCGCATTCCTCTGCGCTATCAGCCTGTTATATTGCTGCATGGCACTCAGATACTCCCTGTCCATCTGTGAAAGCACGGAATTCACGAAACGGCGTCTCTCCTCACCGGACTCGCTTACCAGTGAAATGTCCGACGGCGAGACCATGACCACAGGAAGGACACCGATGTGCTCCGAGATTTTCGCATACGGCTTCTCGTCCCTCCTGAAGCGTTTCTCTCCCGGACTTTTCACGACTGCCGAAAACCGGCTTTCCAGACCATTCTGCATCCGGTAAGTGCCGGCCAGAGAGAATTCCTGTGTGCCGTGCCTGAAATTGTACCTGTCCGATGGCGAAAATGCGCTCTTCGTCATGGAAAGATAATATATGGCATCGAGAAGATTTGTCTTTCCCTCACCGTTATTGCCGGATATGCAGTTGACATTAGGCGAGAAGAACAATTCCTGGAACCTTATGTTCCTGAAATCCGATATTATTATTTTTTCGAGTACAGGCATTGTCAGCAGCCGATATTGTCTTTTCCTTATCTATGCAAAGATATTAAATTAATTGCGGATTTCTACATTTTTTTATAAATTTGCGCCCTGCTCAGTGAGCAGGAAGTAACATTGAACATTAAAATTTAAAACATCGTCAGAATATGGCAAAAGAAGTCACCAACGAGAAAAATACTGCTGTCGCAGAAGCAGTGTCAAAGACAGAGATTTTCTTTTCATCGAACAGGAAAGCTATCCTGATTTCCATCGCAGTGGTCATCATAGCCTGCGCGGGGATTTTCCTCTACCACAAATACGGATACCAGCCGGCAAGACAGGAAGCTCTCGGACAGATGTTCCCGGCCGAGGCCAATTTCCGCAACGGAGAGTATGAACTCGCCCTGAACGGTGACGGCAATGTCCTCGGATTCGCCCAGATCATCGATGAATACGGAAGCAAGGCCGGCAAAGCAGTGTATCTCTATGCCGGAATCTGCGAGTTGAACCTCTCGAACTGGAACGAGGCCATCGATTACCTGTCATCATACCATGGAAAGGACAAGATACTGAAAGCCAGAGCCCAGGCATGCATAGGAGATGCCTATACCGGTCTCAACGACTATGCCCAGGCCGTAAGGCACTTTGAAAAGGCGGCTTCCATCGCCGACAATGCCTTTGCCGCCACGTATCTTCTCAAGGCAGGAGTTGCCTACGAGGCTCTCGGAGACTATGCAAAGGCCATGGCTGCATACGAGACCATAAAGAACGACTACCCTATGGCTATGGAAGCCATGGAAATCGACAAGTACATCTCCAGGGCTGAAACATATCTGGACAAATAAGAAGCAATATATGGGAAGAGCATTTGAATTCAGGAAAGAAAGAAAATTCAAACGTTGGGGACACATGGCCCGTGTCTTCACCAAGATCGGGAAAGAAATAACAATCGCTGTAAAGCAGGGAGGCCCGGATGTAACGGGTAACCCGAGACTGAGAGCGCTGCTCCAGACAGCCCGCAGCGAGAATATGCCTAAGGACAATATCGAAAGAGCCATAAAAAGGGCCAGCGACAAGGATCAGAGCGACTACAAGGAGGTGAATTTCGAAGGATACGGCCCTCATGGCGTCGCCTTCCTCATCGAAGCCGCTACAGACAACAATAACCGCACTGTGGCCAACATCCGTTCATATTTCACCAAGAGCGGCGGCTCGCTCGGCACATCCGGCAGCACTGAATACATGTTCGACCACAAATGCGTCTTCCGCATGAAGAGCGGCAAGCCTATGGATATCGATGAACTCGAGCTCGAACTTATCGACTACGGGGCAGAGGAAGTATTCGAGGAAGTGGACGAAGACGATAACAGGACCATAGTCATCTATGGTGAATACACGGCTTTCAACAGCATCCAGAAATATATCGAGGATAACGGCTATGAACTCGTGTCCGGGGAATTCACAAGGATTCCGAACGTGGAACTCAAGGACCTCCCTGCCGACCAGCGCACCGAACTGGACAAGCTTATCGAAAGGCTTGAAGAAGATGATGACGTACAGAACGTCTATCATACCATGAAGCCGTCGGATGACGAAGAGGAATAGCCGTCCCGGCATTGAACAGTCAAACGAATTTAGATTACCACAAGTATGAGCATACAGCAGGAAAAAATCAAAGAGCTTGTCGACCGCAGAGCCAAAGCCCGCATGGGCGGAGGCCAGAAAAGGATCGACGCACAGCACGCCAAGGGCAAATTCACTGCCAGAGAAAGAATCGCCAAGCTTCTCGATGAAGGGAGTTTCGAGGAATTCGACATGTTCGTCCAGCATCGCTGTACGAACTTCGGCATGGAAAAGACAAAATATGACGGAGACGGAGTGGTGACCGGACAGGGCACTATCGACGGTCGTCTTGTCTATGTGTTTGCACAGGATTTCACTGTCTCAGGCGGCTCTCTTTCAGAGACAATGGCCCAGAAGATATGCAAGGTCATGGACATGGCCGTGAAGAACGGGGCACCATGCATCGGCCTGAACGACTCCGGTGGGGCACGTATCCAGGAAGGCATCTGCGCACTCGCAGGTTTCGGAGAGATTTTCCAGAGGAACATCATGGCCTCAGGTGTGGTTCCGCAGATATCAGGCATATTCGGGCCATGCGCAGGAGGTGCAGTATATTCCCCGGCCCTGACCGACTTCAACATCATGGTGAAGAACACTTCCTACATGTTCCTGACAGGACCTGCAGTAGTGAAGAGCGTCACAGGCGAAGTCGTGACGCAGGAAGAGCTCGGAGGAGCAAGCGTTCACGCCACGAAGAGCGGTGTGGCTCATTTTGCGGCGGAAGATGAGGAAGAGGGACTCAGGATCATCAAGGAAATACTCAGCTACATACCTCAGAACAACATGGAGGAACCTCCGGTAGTTCCGACTTCAGATCCGGTAAGCAGGGTCGATGATCTCCTGAACGACATAATTCCCGACAATCCGAACAAAGCCTACGACATGTACAAGGTGATAAACAGCATAGTGGATGACGGGAAATTCTTCGAAATCCATAAGGACTGGGCCAAGAACATCATAATAGGCTTCGCAAGGATGAACGGGAAATCAGTAGGTATCGTGGCAAACCAGCCAAAGATACTCGCAGGAGTGCTCGATATCAACGCATCCCGCAAAGCTGCGCGTTTCGTGAGATTCTGCGATGCATTCAACATTCCGCTCGTGACACTTGTGGATGTGCCGGGATTCCTCTGCGGCACACAGCAGGAGTACGGAGGCATCATCGTGAACGGAGCCAAACTGCTCTACGCATACGGGGAAGCTACCGTGCCAAAGGTGACCGTGACACTGAGGAAATCTTACGGCGGATCGCATATCGTGATGAGCTGCAAGCAGCTGCGCGGAGACATCAATTACGCTTGGCCGTCTGCCAACATCGCAGTGATGGGAGCCGACGGTGCTGTCGAGATACTGTACTCGAAAGAAATCAAGGCCATCGAAGATCCTGCAGAGAAAGCCAAGGTATCGGAAGAGAAGAAGAAAGAGTACAACGATCTTTTCTGCAACCCTTACCAGGCTGCAAGCTACGGCTACATCGATGACGTGATCGAGCCAAGGAACACCAGGTTCCGCGTCATAAGGGCTCTCGAACAGCTTGCGAACAAGAAAGTGACCAATCCGGCCAAGAAACATGATAATCTTCCCATGTAATTATGGACAGACTTATGACACCGGAAAAGGCAGGTATGCTAGCACGGGCCATGGAACAGACCCTGGCTGGAGAAACTTATGCTGCCATAGCCATGGCACTGCAGATGAACGCCTGCGGCATAGTCCACGATCAGGAAAGCTTTGTCCTGACGATAAAGCCGACATTCAGCCCGTGGGCCGACAGGCACTCCACTCTCAGACAGTTGCCTGAAAGGAAAAAGTAACACGTAAATTCAAGAAAAGATGAGCCAGTATAAATTCAGAATAAACGGCAACGATTATAATGTCGAAATAAATTCCATCAATGGTGACAGCGCTACAGTCACCGTCAACGGGATACAGTATTCAGTAGAATCAGGTGTCGCTGCATGTACGGCAGCGGCCGGGACGATAGCACAGGCTCCGGCGGCAGCACCTGTACCGGTTCAGGCCGCCCCTGCAGCTCAGGCTGAAACACCGGCATCTGCTCCTGCACCGAAGACGGAGACGCCTGCCGCCGCTCCGGTCTCCGCACCTGCTTCCGGCAGCGGGAAACCGGTTCCGGCACCGCTTCCAGGAGTGATTGTGGATATATGCGTAAAAGTCGGTGACGCTGTAAAGCAGGGGCAGAAGGTAGCCGTGCTTGAGGCCATGAAGATGGAAAACGATATCGAAGCCACTCATGGAGGTACTGTGACGGCTGTCAACGTGAACAAGGGAGATTCCGTACTTGAAGGAGCACCTATCGTCACGATAGCATGACATCCCATGTAATATAATACACCAATTACAGGTGTAGCAGACGACGGTCTACAGTGACAAGACGGTCAGTCTTTCACAGGAGGGCGACTCAAAATGTGGAAATTTCAAGCGTAACGCAGGAAGTACACTTTTGAGTCGCCCTTCCGGAATCCACCTCCAGCAAAACGAACAACGACATGATCCAGTTCAACGACAGAATACTCATTCTGGACGGAGCCATGGGCACGATGATCCAGAAATACTCCCCTGCCGCAGACGGGAACAATGACCGGCTGAACATCAGTGATCCCGGAATCATAGCACGCATCCACAAGGAATATATAGAGGCCGGAGCCGACATCATTGAGACCAACACTTTCAGCTCCAACAGGATATCCCAACTCGAATACGGGCTGTCAGACAAGGCTGCTGAAATGGCGGCAGCCGGTGCAGCGATTGCCAGGAAAGTAGCTGACGGATATGCATCAGCCGGACGGAAGGTCTACGTGGCCGGAAGCATAGGGCCGACATCAAAATCGCTCTCATTGTCTTCGGACGTGAACGACCCCGCGTTCCGCCAGTTTGATTTCGACTGCATTGCAGCGGCATACAGGGAACAGATCGAGGCACTGGTCAGTGGAGGAGTGGATATCATACTGCTGGAGACCTGCTTTGATGCACTGAACGTAAAGGCGGCATTGTCTGCCGTCACCGACATTTTCCCTGAAATGGATTTTCCGGTGATGGTGTCGGTTTCCGTCGGGGACAAGAGCGGGCGGACACTCACTGGACAGACTCTCGAAGCATTCTACACGGCCGTCAGACATTATCCGCTGCTGTCTTTCGGACTGAACTGTTCACTCGGTGCCGAAGGGCTCACGCCCCTGCTCAGGGATGTCGCATCCTTTGCCGAATGCGCTGTGAGCTGCTATCCGAATGCCGGACTCCCGAATGAACTCGGAGGATATGACGAGACGCCTCAGAAGATGGCCAAGGACATGAAAGTTATGGCTGAGGAAGGTCTTCTGAACATTGCAGGCGGATGCTGCGGAACCACCCCTGAGCATATCAAGGCCATTTCCGAAACCCTCAATGGCATGAAAGCCAGGACAATACCAGGATGGAACACTGACGGTCCGCTGACTGTCAGCGGTCTTGACACAGTCTGCATCGGAACTGCCGGGAACGGATTCACAAATATCGGAGAAAGGACTAACGTGGCAGGCTCCCGCAAATTCGCAAGGCTGATCTCCGAAAAGAAATATGAAGAGGCTCTCGGGGTGGCTGCAAGACAGATAGAAGACGGGGCAGGCATAATCGACGTGAACATGGACGATGCCATGCTGGACAGTGCCCGTGAGATGGGGATATTCATGAGATATATCTCCAATGACCCGAATGTAGCTGAAGCCGCACTGATGATCGATTCTTCGCATGAAGAGACTCTGATGGCAGGACTGAAGAATACACAGGGAAAATCCATCGTGAATTCGATAAGCCTGAAGGACGGGGAGGATGAGTTCATCCGCAAGGCGAAGAAGATACACTCGCTCGGTGCTGCAATGGTAGTCATGGCATTCGATGAAGAAGGCCAGGCGACAGACTATCTGCGGAAGACCGGAATCTGCGCCAGGGCATACAAGCTGCTGACGGAAAAAGCAGGCATTCCTCCACATGACATAATATTCGATGTAAACGTACTTTCGATAGCTACAGGCATAGAAGAACATTCCAGATATGGCGTGGACTTCATAGAAGCCGTAAGGTGGATCAAGAAGCATCTGCCGGGAGCGCTGACTTCTGGAGGGATATCGAATCTGTCATTTGCATTCCGCGGGAACAACAAGGTCAGGGAAGCCATGCACTCCGCCTTTCTTTACCATGCCGTGAAGGCAGGGCTTGACATGGCCATTGTGAACCCTTCGATGCTCGAAGTCTACGATGACATCGACCCTGTCCTTCTGGAAAGGATAGAGGATGTCATCTTCGACAGAAGGAAGGACGCCACAGACAGATTGATTGAACTGGCATCGGAAATAGCCTCTGGAAACGCGGCGGTGGTGGAACCGGGAAAACAGGAAAATCAGCAGATCCGCGGTATGGAACCGGACGGCACTCCTGAAGAAAGGGTGAAAAAAGCGCTCGTAAAGGGAATTCCAGGGGATCTGGAGGCCGACCTGACGGCTCTGGTTGAAGAAAAGGGAAGTGCTGTAAAGGTCATAGAGGAGACATTGATGTCCGGGATGGAGACTGTGGGAGAATATTTCGGAGAAGGAAAAATGTTCCTGCCTCAGGTAGTGAAATCCGCCAGGATCATGAAAGAAGCTGTAAACATTCTCCAGCCGTATATGGACAAAGACAGAGAGGACATTCCCGGGAAGAGCGGCAAGCCGAAAATCGTCATCGCCACCGTCAAGGGAGATGTGCACGACATCGGGAAGAACATAACCACCATTGTACTGAGCTGCAATGGTTTTGATGTCACCGACCTCGGCGTGATGGTAGAGAAGGAGAAGATACTTGACACCGCCTTGTCTGTCGGGGCAGATATCGTGGCCGTAAGCGGACTGATCACCCCGTCGCTGCATCAGATGGAGGAAATATGCCGTGAAATGAAGGCACGCAGGATGGATATGCCTCTTTTCATAGGCGGAGCCACGACCTCTGCCCTGCACACGGCAGTGAAACTTGCCCCGCTTTATGACTATGTATTCTATGGTCCTGATGCTTCTGCAAGCGCAGTCATGGCAAAGAGATACATGAGCGACAGGGAGAATTTCATAAAGGAGGAACACCGGAAACAGGCTCATCTCAGGGAGCTGTACCGACAGAAGGACCGCAAGGTTGAGAGCGCTCCCCCGCCATCCTTCCCTGCAGAGAACTATCTGAAGAAATCCGGGCTGCATATCGATTCGATGCCGGCTTTCAGAATGCCGCCCGGGAAAGTGATGGAACACTTCGACTGGAAACTCTTCTATCTGATATGTCGGATAAAGGATACGGAAAGCAAGGCCGCACGGGAACTGAAAGATGAGGCACTGTGCAGGATCTCCGAAATGGAAGAACATGGCAATCTTAGAATCATGGCTGCCATGGAGTTTTTCGAGGCATGGTCCTCGGATGACACTGTTTTCATGGAAAAGGACGGAGAGAAATTCGCCATGCCGATGCTGAGACAGGAAAACGCCACTGTCCTGAAAGACGGCACGAAAGCCTGCCTGTCACTGGCAGACTTCGTCCCTCGCGAAGACTCCGGAACGGAATCCGTATGCGGGCTCTTTGCCGTAAGTGCAGATGCAGACTGCGAACATGACCTTGTCGGACAGGCAATACTGGATACCCTTGCCGAAGCTGCGTCCTCATCACTGGACAAAATCATACTCGATGCCACAGATGTCCGGGGCATGACAGTGGTGAAACCTGCGCCAGGATATCCGGGTTTTCCTGACCATTCAGTAAAGGGTCTGATCCTTGAACATTTGAAAAACCGGGAAAAACTCGGTATATTGCTGAGCGAAAGTTACGGGATGACTCCGGACGCATCGATATGCGGAATGGTTTTCATTCATCCGGAAGCCTGCTATCCGGAGATCCGGCATATAGGAATGGAGCAGTTCAGGGATTATTGCCGCAGACGTGGACTGGACGAAGCTGAAGGCCGTGTGTTGCTGGGGCATCTTCTGGATTGAGAATAAATATTGACGGGAGCAATTTTCCGGAACAGGAAAACAGTTCCGGAAAATTGCCCCGTCAGAAAATACAATAAGACACCTCCTTTATACCATAGAGATATGAAAATCAGGGATATACTGAAAAGAAGTCCAAAGCCTTTCCCTTCACTGGAAATAGTGCCGCCGATGAAAGGCATCACCAACAGGGAACTCGTAGAGTCCGTGAAACCGTTCATGGAGTTCAACCCGCGGTATATAAATGTCACATGCCACAGGGACGAATATGAATTCCGGGAGGAAGCAAACGGGACATTCTCCCGTCATCTGGTCAGGAACAAGGTCAGTGAGGTGGCTGTCTGCAGCGCCATCATGGCTGCCTACAGGATAGATGTCGTCCCCCACATGATCTGCGGAGGGAACACCGCTGACGAGATAGACAACAAGCTCAGCGACCTGAAATTCCTCGGGATAGAGAACATAATGGCACTGCGCGGGGACTGCATTGTCGGTGAAAAACGTTTTGTCCCTACTGAAGGAGGCTACAGATATGCCAGCGAACTGGTAGAGGCGATATGCGCATTCGAGAAAGGCACAGACCTATTCAGCATCGGTGTGGGCGGTTATCCTGAAAAGCATTTCGAAGCTCCAAACATAGAGACCGACATAGAGAACCTGAAGAGGAAGGTCGATGCCGGAGCCGACTACATCATCACACAAATGTTCTTCGACAACCGGGTCTTCTACGACTACGTCTCCAGATGCCGGGCAGCCGGGATCACCGTTCCGATCATCCCCGGACTCAAACCTCTTACGACAGCGAGACAGGTATCTCTCCTTCCGGAATCCTTCTCGATAGACATTCCCGTGGAACTCACCTCAGAGATACGCTCCGCCGGCACGGACAGGGAAGCCATCTATCAGATCGGCACCGACTGGTGCATAGCCCAATGCAAGGATCTGCTTGCCCATGGAGTACCTGCCGTGCATTTCTACACCATGGGAAAGGCAGAGAACATCGTCCGCATCCTGCGCGAATGCTTCTGACAGCATCATCGTACTAAAAGGGGGAAACGCTGCGGGTACGGAAAGACTCCCTGGCTTTTCTTGCGTACAGTTTCAGTACATCTTCAGGAAGACACGAATGGCGCAGATAGCCCCGCGTATCATCCGGGAATTTCGCTAATGCCGTGGCCAGAAACCAGGCCACGCCCATGCGCACATAATAGGGAGATTCCCCGATGACCACTCCCCTGCCTGAAGACAGCACCTTTCCCGGACCACCTGCCGCACGGACTTCGATCAGCTCCTCATGCGACAAAGCCTTACGCCCCTTCTCAGACTCTTTTCCGAAATCCGCAATGATCGTGGAGGCATCCCCGCGGCCTGCCAATGTTTTCGCGACTTTCCTCATATCCGGAATATGAAGCCCCATCACAGCTCTGCCCGGCAACGGATTCAATATCCTGATATGGCCATGCCTGTATTTCTCTTCATTCCTGAACCGCTCCGGAATCAGCGGCTCCAGCAGTTTTTCTATCATATCTTGTAATTTGCCATCAAAAGACTGTCTGTGCAATGTTCATCAATTTATCGGTTATTCTAGAATATACCCTTCTTGGTCATAAGCTTTTCGCTCATGGTGAATCAAATCTATCAACTGCTGTAATTCCGGTATGTCTGACTTGATATCATTAAAACGGTCATATTGTTCATCATACCTTTTCCGGGAACCAGATTTCAGACGGGATTCAATATCGTCCGGAATTAAAAACGAAGCACGTTCTTTACCTAAATATTGCTGGAAGTCAAAAAGAAAGATGTGTATTCCCGCCAAATCAAAATCACCGAAGTGAAGGTAATGATTGGAAATCGTACAAAGCCATCTTCTAAGGTCAGTGGACTGCGGATACCGAGACACAAAGAGCACCCTATCAGAAAGCTTATGCGCGTGAAGATATTCCTCAAAAAATGCTCTTTGCTCGCGAATCATCCTAAAATTTTCCATATTCTCAATGCCTATCACAACCACGTCTTCCGAAATAGCAAACCTCTCCCAATCTGAAACAAACAGGAAACTTCCTTCCTGAGGATTTACCACAAAAGGCTTTCCGTCGAGAAGACATTCAATCGGTTCATAGCTGTTTACGGGGAATCCCGGACAGGAACGAACCATAACAAGTTTGGAGTTTCCTGTTTCCGCTGCCATGGAAGCACGGGAATCCGAAGCATTTATCTCAAGAATGCGATAGTTCTCATCCCTGTCTGTGAGAAATCTTTTCAAAGCCTCGGTGTCACGGGCACGATATGATTTTCTTGAGCCACGAGAGGTAACCAGCAGCATACCTTCAGCCAACAGCTCGTCACGCAACTTGCTGTTTAGCTTTGACTCCGCGACTTGTTCTCCTGCTATTAACGCCTGTATAGATGCACTTATAGCCATACGATTTCCAACTTATTTTATTCGTTTCAACAATTTTTCTACTCTCGTCTTCACTCCATGTTTACTCAAGAGATAGGTATACCGGTAGTCGTAAGGGTTGTATGACGTTGGTGAACTGTTGATAAGATATATATTCCGTGAATTTGCAAATTGCAGAATTCCTTTGATATTGTCAGGATGCAAGCGTCCTATCTCATCCATCATGCAGTGTACAATGAAATCGCCGCTTTTCCGGGCAGCCTTTTTCTTAAAAACATTGATGAGCATGATGTTGACCATTGCCTTCACAAGAATATCCGTACCGTCAGATCCTACGTTATTGATACGTTCAACCCAGCCAGTGTCATTGTCGTTCTCCTTCACACGGAACTGCAGACGGAAAGCGTCACTCAAAGAAACTGCCGAACGATTGGATTCGTTCTGCAACTGATGAGACAGACTCTTCAGGTAATCCACAACCTTACGGTTCACCTCATCCCGGTTATCACTGGAGAAAAGATTCAGTTCGCCAATGGAGAGCGCATTTTCTACCGCATAATCGTGGATGGATATGAGCAGTTGCATGAGCTTGTCGGATGATTCATTCGCCCTGAGTTCAATACTCTTGATTACTCCCGCAAAATTCTTCTCCACGAAATCCCGGTTTATATCAAGTATCACCCCGTCTACGTCCGACCTGCGCTTCATCAGTGAACCAATTTCTGTCGAAATACGTCCCAAGATATCTTTGTAATGTTCGCTGGTGCGTCTGCGGAACTCCTCGATTTTATTGTTGTCCATGAAGTCCTGCAAATCCAC
>CALVDT010000081.1 GCA_944326385.1 uncultured Bacteroidales bacterium
CCCTTTTTGTTTTTTTTGTGTTGCATCATTGCCCTAGACTACCCCCACCCTATGGCTCCCGGCCGAGAAGTGCAACAGTCAGTGGCCCGCGGGCCACTGACTGTTGCACTTCGGTGTTGAATCTACACTATCTTTCGTGTCTTTGAAAGATTCAATTCATGTCTAACAACATCGCATCATGAAAAAAGTATTGTTATCATTGGCCATGATTGCCATGACAGTGGCACTGGCCGCACAGGAAAAGGGAGATCTGTATGTATCCGGGTATTTCGGAATCAATGGAGGAAGCACGAACGCTTCGATAACCGCCGGAGGCCAGAAGACATCAAGCACAACACCTTCTGCCGTAAAGTTCCAGATCGGACCTAAGGCAGGCTACTTTGTCATCGACCGGCTTGAAGTCAATCTCGAACTGGGCTACACCCTTGACAGGTCAATGCCGAACAACAACTCTACCGCAGACAGGAACTTCTACGATTTCTCGCATCTGTTCTCTATCACACCAGGCGTGAATTACTACATTCCTATCTGTGACAAGCTTTATTACAATCCCGGATTCTATCTTGACCTGGGATTCGGAAGCTCAAGAGAACGTATCGATGCAAACACTGTCGAGAAAAGCGGCGTGACGACATTCGGATTCGGGCTCAGACTCATATCATTCGAATTCCAGCCTTGCGAGCACTTTGCAATCACACTCAACGCGGGTGACTTCAGCTATAACCTCATGCATACTGGAGACGAAGACTCTTCGACCGGAACCACAATCAAGACTTCGGCAAACGTACACTCGGTAAACTTCGGTCTCAACCTCAGTACATCAATAGGATTCAAATATTACTTCTAAAGAAGATCGGGGGCTGCATCAAAATGATGAATTTTGTCGCAGCCCTTCAGGTATGTAGGACACACCGCCTCAGAAAACCACGGGAGACTGGATATTACGCAAGACCCTCACGGCCGACCATGCAGCGATTTCGGATGTTGCACTGTACACATCCACAATGGCATGGACCTGAGGGTTCTTTATTTCCACCCTTTGCGTATCTCCTGTGAAGCCTGGCGTCGAAACCATCGACACGGCCATCTTGTCAGGCCCGACAGACGCCCTTGAAGCAGCGACGGTGACATTGACCTTCGTCGGGAAAAGGCCTATCGCTTCGCGTGCGGTCCCTCTGAATACCTCCTTGCGCTCAGACTGAAGGGAATCATCGTAAACAGATGTGCCTTTAAGTGCGTCCGGACCTTTCTCGTTGAAGAAAGAGGCTTCAGCACCGCCCATGAGGGCAACGGTCTGCAACACATCGAATCCGCCTGTCGCCCCTGAGGCGATATATATTCTGGCACCGGCAGAAACAGCCGCAGCACAGACCTTGCGATAGAATTCCTCATCTGCCAGAGCTCCTATCGACAGCGTCACAATGGAAATCCCGCCGGACAGCAGAGGCAAGGCCATCTCTTTCATTGCAGATGGGGAAGCGGCCTCCACGACATAATCCGGATGCAATTCCAGCAGTTCCTCCAGGCCTGTACACGCCCTGCACCCCATACTCCCGGCAAGTGCTTCAGCATGAGCATAAGTCCGTGACCACGTTCCGCACAGCACATAACCCGGCAGGAATCCGTCTTTCCAGGCTTCCGCTACAATACGCCCCAAGCGGCCGCAACCTGCTATTGCAAATCTGCTCATTTCGTTTTCTTCTCATCCCTGGCGAAAAAGCGCCACTGGAAAAATATAAGATACAGGGCCCCGCAAGTCACACAGCTGTCGGCAAAATTGAAAACCGGGGCAAAGAACCTGAAAGGATTGCCTCCGATCAGCGGCATCCACTCGGGGAAGGTCGTATCTATAATCGGGAAATAGAACATGTCTACCACCTTGCCGAAAAAGAACGGAGCATATCCACCGCCCTCGGGAAGGAACTGTGCGACTTCGGTGTATGTCGAAGCCCCGAAGAGCAGCCCGTAAAAAAGACAGTCTATTATGTTCCCCAAAGCGCCTGTAGTAATAAGCGTCAAGCCCACAAGGACTCCGGTCGGGACATCCTTACGCTTTACAAGTCCGCGTATCCAGAAGACAAGTGCAGCGAAAAGGACTATCCTGAACAGGGAAAGCAGGAACTTGCCTGCCTGACCCCCGAACTTCATGCCGAAAGCCATTCCTTCGTTCTCGATAAAATAGATCTGGAACCAGTTGCCGATCACGCTGAAATGCTCCCCGATAGTCATATTGGTCTTGACCAGAATCTTGATGATCTGATCTATGATGACCAATACGATACCGAGAATCAGGAGTTTAGTCCCCTTGGAGAGTTTCATCCCGACTATTTGTTTTTATTCAGCATTTCCTTTGCCTCTACCGTAAGCGTGGCATGAGGTACAAGACGCAGCCTCTCCTTTGGAATCAGCTTGCCAGTCATACGGCAGACGCCATATGTCTTGTTCTCTATGCGGACAAGGGCGGCCTCAAGATTCTGGATGAACTTGTACTGCCTCTGGGCCAGCTGTCCGGCTTCCTCTTTTGAAAGAGTGGATGCGCCTTCCTCCATGACCTTGAAAGTAGGGGACGTATCCTCTATATCATTGCTGGAGTCATGGGTCACCACGTCTCTCAATGTCTTGTACTCTTTCTTCGCTTTTTCGAGCATATCAAGAATAATAGCCTTGAACTCCTGGAGTTCCTCGTCGCTATAACGGACCTTCGGTTCCTGTCCGGCATTCTTCTTTCCCTCAGACATAATCTATAATTTTAATTTCTTGTCTATTCCTTCGAGGTTCTGGAGACATTGATGAATATCACACCGTCATTCCACTCGACCTCGTTTGCATTTCCTTTATCAGACACTGGAAGAAGTCCGATAGTCTTCGACAATGTCTGCGCACAAATATAGTCAGAAAAATCTTCAAGTGCACCGGAAATCTCCCCTGCATCGTCTCCGTCGGCAAAAATACCCACGCAGATCTTGTCCGTGACATCAAAACCGCTGCTCTTCCTGAGATTCTGTATCCTGTTGATGAGTTCGCGGGCCACACCCTCTCTCTTCAGATGCTCATCCACAGTGATGTCAAGCGCTACTGTCAGAGGACCGTCGGTAGCCACGAGCCATCCAGGCATATCTTCCGAGGATATTTCGTAGTCACCCTTGGAAAGCTGCACCGCACCGGACTGCAGATCAAGAGTATACGGAGTGTCCGAAAGTTCCGCGGCCTGGATTGCGGATATGGTTTCCTGATCCAGTGTACCGAATGCTGCGGCAATCTCTTTCATCTGCTTGCCGTATTTCTTGCCCAATGTCTTGAAATTCGGCTTTATCTTCTTTGTAATAAGCCCGGCTGTATCGGATATGAATTCAGCTTCCTTCACGTTGACCTCGCCGAGAAGCAGGTTCTTCACTTTCTCCAGCTGATCCTTCACCCTGCCGTCAAGAACAGGTATGACCAGTCTGGACAATGGCTGACGCACCTTAATATTCACTTTCCTCCTGAGTGCCAGCACCATCGAAGAAGCCCTCTGCGCCATCTCCATACGCTCTTCGAGATCCTTGTCCACCACTGAGGAGTCGTATTCAGGCATAGCTTCGAAATGGACGGACTCCGCACCCGGGACAAGGTCGAGATACATCCTCTCCATGAAGAAAGGCGCTATCGGAGCCGCAAGCTTAGCCACTGACACAAGTATCCGGTAGAGTGTCTGGTAGGCCGACAACTTGTCATCATCCATGTTCCCTCCCCAGAATCTCTTCCGGCCCAATCTGACATACCAGTTGCTGACATGATCGCAGACGAAATCCTGTATAAGCCGCCCTGCCGTGGTCACGTCATAATCCTCATATGCGGCGACCACATCCTTGACAAGGGAATTCAACAGCGATATTATCCACCTGTCGAGCTCCGGTCTGCGGGACATCTCCACCTGAGGAACTGCGGGATCGAAATTGTCAATGTTCGCGTACAAAGCGAAGAACGAATACGTATTGTAGAGCGTCCCGAAGAATTTCCTCCTTATCTCGTCCACTCCGGATTCATCGAATTTAAGATTGTCCCATGGCTGGGAATTGGTCAGCATGTACCACCTGAGTGCATCCGGACCGAACTTGTCGAGAACAGCGAAAGGATCCACGGCATTTCCGAGCCGCTTGCTCATCTTGTTGCCGTCCTTATCAAGGACAAGCCCGTTCGATATCACTGTCCTGAAAGCGCACTTGTCGCTCACCATGGTATTTATGGCATGCAACGTATAGAACCAGCCTCTTGTCTGGTCCACGCCTTCAGCTATGAAATCCGCAGTGCATCCGAACTTCGGCGAACCGAGATTCCTGAGCCCTTCCTGGGCATAAGGCATCGCTCCGGAATCAAACCATACGTCAATGAGATCTGCCTCCCTGACCATTTTCTTTCCGAAAGCCGACACCAGGAAAATCTGGTCTACGTACGGCCTGTGGAGATCGATGCGGTCATAATTCCCCTTTGACATGTCTTCAGGATCAAATCCTTTGTCTTTCAATGGGTTTGAAGTCATGAAACCAGCTGCCACCGAAGCCTCTATCTCAGCATACAGTTCCTTCAGCGAACCGATGCATTTCTCTTCTTTGCCGTCCTCCGTCCGCCATACCGGGAGGGGAGTACCCCAGTAGCGGCTTCTCGACAGATTCCAGTCCTGAATATTCTCCAGCCACTTCCCGAATCTGCCGCTTCCGGTAGATTCAGGCTTCCAGGTGATCGTATTGTTCAGTTCTATCATCCTGTCCCTGACTGCCGTTGTCCTGATGAACCATGAATTCAAAGGATAATAAAGCACCGGCTTGTCTGTTCTCCAGCAATGAGGATAAGTATGGACGTGCTTCTCTATCTTGAAAGCCTTGTTCTGCTGCTTGAGCATCACGCACAGGTCCACATCAAGCGTCGGAGCGTCTGCAGGAAGGGAAGAGTCGTAGGCATTCTTCACATACCTGCCGGCAAACTCCCTGTAGTCACCGGATACGTTGTCCGCCACGTAAGCCGGGTCAAGATCCTCTATCCTGTAGAAGCGGCCCTGACGGTCTACCTGGGCCTGACGGTCACCGTTCCTGTCAGTCACCATAAGAGGAGGCACACCGGCAGCCTTGGCTACCCTGTCATCATCCGCACCGAATGTCGGAGCGATATGGACGATTCCGGTAGTTCCCGGATCAATGGTCACGTAATCCCCAGGTATGACCCTGAATGCGCCTTCTCCAGGATTGAACCACGGTATGAGCTGCCTGTATGATATCCCTGTCAGGCGGCTGCCTTTGAAGGTCCCGTCAAGCACCCTGTACGGCACGAGCTTGTCCCCCGGCTTGTAATCTTCAAGCCGGAGTCCGGCAGCCTTGGCGCTGAAATGGTCATGGAGAAGCTCCCGGGCCACGACATATATCCCGGGTGCGCCCGTATAAGGATTGAAAGAACGGACCCTGATATAGTCAATGGACGGGCCCACGCACAATGCCGTGTTCGACGGAAGCGTCCATGGAGTAGTCGTCCATGCGATGAAGTATACAGGCACGTCATCATCTTCGAAAAGGAAGGCGGAAGCATCGTTCTTCACCACCTCGAACTGCACCACTGCCGTAGTATCCTTGACATCCCGGTAGCATCCTGGCTGGTTCAGCTCATGGGAACTCAGCCCGGTACCTGCAGCCGGCGAATACGGCTGGATGGAATATCCCTTGTAAAGAAGCCCCTTCCCGTAGATATCCTTCAGCAGATACCAGAGTGTCTCTATATATCTGTTGTCATAAGTGATATAAGGATCGTCCATGTCCACCCAGTAGCCGATTCTCTCGGTAAGCGACACCCACTCCTTGGTATATTTCATCACCTCCTTGCGGCAGGCATTGTTATAGTCCTCGACACTTATCTTCGAACCTATGTCCTCTTTCGTTATGCCGAGCATCTTCTCGACACCGAGCTCGACCGGAAGCCCATGGGTATCCCACCCTGCACGCCTGTTGACCTTGAACCCGCTCTGGGTTTTGTAGCGGCATATGGAATCCTTGATGGACCGGGCCATAACATGATGGATGCCCGGCATACCGTTGGCCGAAGGGGGTCCCTCGAAAAATATGAATTCAGGAGCACCCTCCCTTACTTCCAGAGATCTCCTGAAAGCATTGTTCTTCTTCCATCTGTCAAGAATCTCCTTCCCGGCAGCAACCAGATCCAGTCCCTTGTATTCCTTGAAATGCATATTGAACTTTATTTTCCCTTATAGTCTTTTTCGTCAGTTGCCATAATTTGATTATTTTTGCACCGACGACATTTAATCCGCAAATATAATTAAAAAAATGAATATTCTTGACATAGTCTTGCTCGTATGCCTCATACCGGCAGTCATACAGGGACTGAGGAAAGGGTTTATCGCCCAGGTCATTGCCATAATATCACTGGTCCTTGGAGGCTGGCTGGCATACCATTTCTCTTCGTCTGTCACAAAATGGCTTTCGCAATGGATCGAATTTTCCGGGCATGCACTTGACATAATATCGTTCATACTGATTTTCGCCATTGTGGTCACACTGCTGTACCTGCTCGGGAAGATTCTCGAAGCCAGCATAAAGATCATATTGCTCGGCTGGCTGAACAGATTGCTCGGCCTTGTATTCGCCCTGCTCAAATTCACACTTGTAATAGGTCTGCTGATAATACTTTTCGATTCCGTGAACGGCAAGTTCGGAATAGTCCCTGAAAGCTACCTCGATTCCTCTTTCATGTATAATGGATTCAAGGCGATATCATATTCGATTTTCCCTTATCTCAAAAGCCTGTTCATATAATAATCATGGCAATGGATAGATTCATACTCATAGAGACCTCCACGGACCTCTGCTCTGCAGCCCTGTCGGAAGACGGGAAAATAATATCCTGCAAAGAAAGCACTGTACCGAGAGCGCATGCCTCACTGACAGCGAAGTTCGTCAAAGACATGCTCGACGAAGCCGGACTCAAAGTATCGGACTGCGATGCCGTATGCGTAAGCATGGGGCCGGGTTCATACACAGGGCTCAGGGTCGGGGTATCGACCGCCAAGGGCCTGTGTTTCGGGGCCGGGATCCCGCTTCTCGCCGTAGGCACCCTGGATATTCTGGCGCAGCAGGCCATTGAGAGCGGAGCTTTGCCGGAAGGATGCAGATATATCGTTCCGATGATAGACGCCAGGCGGATGGAAGCATACACGGCCGTGTTTGGCATGGACAGAAGGCAGGTAAGGGATACGGCACCCGAGATCCTGACAGACGGAAGTTTCTCCCGATATCTTGACGAAGGGCCTGTCCTGTTTATCGGGGACGCTGCCGGCAAATGCTCCGGGATAGTTTCAAGACCTGGAAGAGCCTTCTTCATGGACTGCTGTCCCAAGGCCTCGTCCATGCTTGTGCCGGCCACGGAGGAATACAAAGCAAAACGGTTCAAAGACACAGCGTACTTTGAACCGTTCTATCTGAAGGAATTCGTGGCTACTGCAGGCAAACCGCTATTTCAGAACCTCCCGAAGAGCCGACATCAGTGACTTTCCGTCCACGATGTCCATATCTGCAAGCTGGCCGTCCACAATCAGGAAATACGCCGGAAGCCTGGAGACATTGTAGATACCGAGCGAAGGCGAGTTCTGTCCAAGACCATCACAGACATTGATCCATTCAAGCCCCTGAGCGTTGACCACACGTTCCCATGCCGGCTTGTCGGCCGCTATCGCCACCTGATATATTTCAAGACCCTTGTCCTTATAGGCGGCATAAGCCTTCTTCAGCAGATCGACATTGTCCATTTTCTGCAGCGCGTCGGCCGGAGACCAGAAGCAAAGCAGAATTACCCTGGAATCCACGTCACTGAGTTTGACCTTGCTGCCTTTTACATCCGGAAGTTCAAGGTCAAGGAAACCTATGGACTCCGCTGTCTGCATTCTGATCCGAAGTTCAAGCTGACGGCTCCTTGCCTCTGCTTCATCCCGCAATGCCTTCACATATCTTGACTCCGGATAGACCTTGGCCAGTGAATCCGAGATATTCCGGAAATGAAGTGCGTCGGTATCCTGGGAAAACACGTAGAAATTGTCAGCTACGGTCTGATAGAAGACGGGTATTGTGGTAAGAGAAGCTGAATGCTCCATCACGTACTTCACACGGCTTCTGTAGTACGTGGTATATTCCTTCACCAGCTGGCGGTTGAGTCCGGTTACCCTGTCATTGTCATCATCTCCTGCCAGCTCGATTTCCCGTGCGAGGGAATCCATCACTTCACAGAAGTCGGAATAATCCTTTTCGACCTCAGCGAGCCGTTCTGACTCGACCGAGCCTGAAACGGTGTAATTCCCGCAAGTATCTGCCGAGACATGGACATGGTCACCTCGCTGGAGAAGGAGAGATGCCACCTTGTCGCCGCCTTTGTAGATATAGAAGAAATCGGGATCGTCCTTTTCAATCCGCACACGGTATGTGAACTTTCCGGAAGCATCGGTACGGACTGTGTCGAGGATGTCGAATCTGTTGATATTCTGCTGGCGTATCACGATATCTGTCGACGGGGCCCCGTCGATTTCCGCCGAAATCCTGGCGGAACGTGAACAAGCGGCTGCAGCTACAGCACATCCTGCCGCCAGCAGTAATCTGACCATATTCCTACAATTTGCCATATTCATCCGAGATTGCTTTAGCTATACGCTCAAACTCTTCGCCTGAAAGCTCGAGTTTCTTCTTCCTGAAATCCATGTCCGACTCGCTGTTCAGCGGCACCAGATGGATATGAGTGTGCGGCACTTCCATGCCGAGGACTGCCACACCGACCCTTTTGCAAGGGATTGCCTTCCCTATGGCCAATGCTACTTTGCGGGCAAAACTGCACAGCCCTGTATATGTGGCTTCATCGAGATGGAATATGTAATCGTCCTCTACGTGCTTGGGGATCACAAGAGTATGCCCTTCAGCCATGGGATTTATGTCGAGAAAGGCATAGAATTCACCGGATTCAGCGACCTTGTATGACGGAATCTCGCCCGCAGCGATTCTTGAGAATATCGTAGCCATGATATCAGAGTGTTATATCCAGAATCTCGAACTTGATAATGCCAGATGGAACCTTTGCTTCCACAATCTCACCTTTGGAATGTCCCATAAGGGCACGGCCGATCGGAGTTGTCGCCGCCAGTTTTCCGGCAGAGAAATCCGCCTCGCTCTCTCCGACGAGGGAGAATTCCATCTCCTGTCCGGTATTCAGATTCCTGACCTTGACCTTGTTCAGCATCTGGACCTTTTCCGTACCTATCTGCGACTCGTCAATCACCCTCGCATTTGCCACAAGGTCCTGAAGCTTGGAAATGTTCAGTTCGAGCAGTCCCTGTGCCTCCCTGGCTGCCTCGTATTCAGCATTCTCCGATAAGTCACCCTTATCCCGCGCTTCAGCGATCTGCGCAGAGATGACCGGTCTTTGAGCGATGGCATCAGCCAGCTCTTTCTTAAGTTTGTCCAGCCCGTCCTGGGTCATATAATGTATTGCCATAAAATAATAGATTTTTGTTCTGGTATCCGTCAAAAAAAATTGACTGGCCCTGTCCGGGTCAATCATCTACGCAAATATAGTATTTTTTAATGACAAAGCCTCGTGATAAGACAAAAAAAGGAGTGCGACACCGGATATGTATCCTGTATCGCACTCCTCCTGTGCTAAAAGCGGCAGCTGCCTACTCTCCCACCTGGTCTGGCAGTACCATCGGCGTTAGCGGGCTTAACTTCTCTGTTCGGTATGGGTAGAGGTGGATCCCCGCTGCTATGACCACCGCAGTATGTCGCCGGGAAATGATAACCAGGTCCGCACCGCTGAATGCTTCGGGATATTAGTACAGGTCGGCTTTGGCATCGCTGCCTTTACACCTCCTGCCTATCGACGTCGTAGTCTCCAACGTCCCTATGAAGTCTTATCCCGGAGACGGCTTCGCGCTTAGATGCTTTCAGCGCTTATCCTGACCGGACGTGGATACCCGGCGGTGCAGCTGGCGCCACAACCGGTTAACCAGTGGTCCGTCCAACCCGGTCCTCTCGTACTAAGGTCAGTCCTCCTCAAACTTCTTGCGCCCACAACAGATAGAGACCGAACTGTCTCACGACGTTCTGAACCCAGCTCGCGTGCCACTTTAATCGGCGAACAGCCGAACCCTTGGAACCTGCTCCAGCCCCAGGATGTGACGAGCCGACAT
>CALVDT010000082.1 GCA_944326385.1 uncultured Bacteroidales bacterium
GTCCATCGGACATTCTCATGAACCGTTCACGACTTTTCAAGGGGCGCCACCCCCATTTCTGCTCGCTCTCGAACGGCCTCCGGACGTTCTCGTGAACCGCTCACGACCTCGCTGAGGGCTCGTCGCAGGTCTTCGCCCCGCTCCTTCAAAGATAGTTCGATGACATTGATAGTCATCGAACTCACGTTATCTTACTGTTTTCTCAGCAGAATCATTTCTCCCTCGGACAAATCCCGGGGCTCTTCGATTCCGTTCATTTTCATGAGGCTGGCGAGCCTGACGGCATAACGCTGTGCGATCTCGCGCAAGCTCTCGTCCCCTTCCGCAACGTATTTATCCACATGACGGGCAGCCTTGGATTTCTTAGGCTGAAGATAAACCACCGTTCCCGGCACAAGAGGCTCGTCTTCCGGAAGGTCGTTGTATCTCAATATCTCACGAAGGAAAAGGCTGTAATATTCCGCAATATCAGCATACGTCTCCCCTTCCACAGAATAGACAAATGGAACCCCGTTCTGGGAATACAGCTGACGGGTAAGCGAAAGATGCATGGTCCTGCCATGCCTGTCGGATACAGGTACCGGGGTCTCGAGTTCAGCCGGAGTGGCAGGCACGTCGACCTTTGCAGATACGACGGCAATATTGTCACGGGAGCCGTCCGCTTTGCCTGCATTCCCGGAAGGCTTGTCGAACATATCGAGATCATAATCCTCGATCAGACCGATCAGCTTCCGTGGATAAGCCGGGTCAGTAGCATATCCTGCCTTTTTCAGTCCGTAAGCCCAGGCCTTGTAATCTGTGACATCGATATCGAACAGGAACTTGTACCGGTCCCTGTATCTGAGGAAATCGGAATGATCCCGGTAGGATTCCTCTACAGTGCGGTATTTCCTGAAACATTCCCCACGCCTGTCGTCATCATAATAGATTTTCCGGCCGTTCCAGTCATGGCACTTGATCCCGAAATGATTGTTTCCTCTGACAGCCAGTTCCGACATGCCGTTGCCGGATTCGAGCATCCCCTGAGCCAGTGTAATGCTTGCCGGCACACCTGATCTCGCCCTTTCCTTAACGGCAATCCCGGCATACTGCCTGATATATCTGTGCTGTGGAGTGTCTTCAGGATAAAGACCGGAAACGTCGTCCGATGACAAAGTGCCTGAAACGACACCGCAACCTGCCGCAGCAAGCAGCAAAGCCGACAGAAGAATTACAACCGGATGTTTCATCTCAATTCATTTAACAGGTTAAAGAGTAGCATCAGCGGCAAATATACGCATTATCCTTCATTTCTGACAACGGCAGCTCCAGAACCATCCCTTCACGTGCCAGTTCTGCCTCAGGAAAGACTTTCCTGACCTCATCAAGGAAGAAAGATGCGTCAGGATAACGGGAAGAATAATGCCCTACTATCAATTTCCCGACATGGGCCGCTGCAGCGCATTCTGCAGCCTGGACAGTGGTGGAATGGCCTGTGATTGCAGCCATCTTCTCCATACCGCACGGGAAAGTGGTCTCATGATAGAGCAGATCCACGCCCTTGACCCATTCCGCCAATTCCGGAAACGGGGCCGTGTCGCTGCAGTATGCAAAACTTCGCGGTACATACGGCTGATATGCAGCCTCGTGATTGCTGATGACTGTCGTCTTTCCTGAGCCGTCCACTCTTGTCACATCCTCTCCCCTCTTCAGCGTCCCTATCTCGGACAATGAGAGACCGTACTTCTCTATGGCAGACTTATGCACATTCTTCATCGGGGTCTTTTCCCTGAACAAATATCCGTAGGTCTCGATCCTGTGGTGCAGCGGGAAAGCCGTCACTTCCATGCTTCTTGTCTCGAAGACCAGCTGTGGAGATGACACTTTCACTGTATGATGGACGGGCTCGAACTTGAAACCGTCGCCGAAAGACCCGAGGAAATCGGCAAGGACCTTTCCGAAAGCAGCAGGAGCGTATATATGGAAGGGCGATGTCCGTCCCAGCATGCTCATCGTGGAAAGAAGACCGAATATTCCGAAGACATGGTCACCATGCAGGTGGCTCAGGAAAACGGTATCCAGTTTCATTATCGAAAGATGCTGCTTCCTCATCTGGATCTGCGTCCCCTCCCCGCAGTCAATCAAAAACAAGCGCCCCCGTATATTCAATACTTGGGCGCTTGGGAATCTGTTTACAGTGGGCAGGGCTGATGCCGTACCCAATATATTCAGAGTGAAGTCCATCTCATGGAAAGATTACTCGCCTTTTTCAAGTTTTGACTTGAGGGCGGCAAGTTCCGAGATGTCTCCGAGAGTTGTCTTTTCGATGTTGGAATTGATCTTCTTGACAGCTTTCTTGGTGTTGTCAGTCTCGGCTGAGGCCTTTTCAGACTTGACGTCAGAGTATGTCCTCACGTGAGAAAGGATGACTTTCCTGATGCTGCGCTTAAGATCGATCACCTTGAACTGAAGCTCTTCACCGGCTACCGGCATAGTTCCGTCTTCCTTCACAAGCTCCTTCGCCGTGCAAGTAGCCTCGATATCGTCACCAAGAGGGAAAACCACTCCCTTGTCGGTAATGTTCTCTATCTTGAATGTGTGGAGAGAGCCTGTATAGTAATTTGTCTCGATGCTCTCCCAAGGATTAGGCAGAAGTTGCTTGTGTCCGAGGCTGAGCTTGTGGTTCTCTTCATCGAAATCAAGGATGACGACTTCGATCTTGTCTCCCGGCTGAACCATCTCTGAAGGATGCTTGATCTTGGTCCATGACAGGTCGCTGATATGCACCAGACCTTCGATACCTTCTTCAAGTTCTGCGAACACACCGAAATTGGTGACATTACGCACGGTAGCCGTATGTTTCGAACCTACAGGATATTTCTCGCGGATATTCTCCCATGGATTAGGTATCAGCTGCTTCAGACCGAGGGACATCTTCTTCTCTTCCCTGTCAAGGGTAAGGATCTGAGCCTCTACCTCATCGCCTACCTTCAGGAAATCCTGGGCGATCCGGAGTCTTGGAGACCATGACATCTCCGATACATGGATAAGACCTTCGACACCAGGCTCGATCTCCACGAATGCACCGTAATCTGCGATAAGCACAACCTTGCCTTTCACCTTGTCACCGACCTTGAGGTTCGGATCAAGCGCAGACCATGGATGCGGAGTAAGCTGCTTCAGACCGAGGGCTATCCTCTTCTTGGCCTCATCGAAGTCGAGAATCACGACATTGATCTTCTGGTCGAGATGAACGACCTCCTCCGGATGGTTGATCCTGCCCCAGGAAAGGTCAGTGATGTGGATAAGTCCGTCCACACCGCCAAGGTCGACGAATACACCGTAACCCGTGATGTTCTTGACAGTACCTTCGAGTACCTGTCCTTTCTCGAGCTTGCCGATGATCTGCATCTTCTGCTGCTCGAGCTCTGCCTCGATAAGAGCCTTGTGGGAAACCACGACGTTCCTGAACTCCTGATTGATCTTGACGATCTTGAAGTCCATGTTCGTGTCGACATACTGGTCATAGTCCCTGATAGGCTTGACATCTATCTGTGAACCAGGCAGGAATGCCTCTATTCCGAAGATGTCCACGATCATACCGCCCTTTGTACGGGTCTTGACATAACCTTTGACAACTTCACCGGCATTGTATGCAGCGTTCACCATATCCCAAGAACGGAGTGCGCGGGCCTTTTTGTGCGAAAGCACGAGCTGGCCTTTCTTGTCTTCGGCAGTTTCGACAAAGACTTCAACCTTGTCGCCTGCCTTGAGGTCAGGATTGTAACGGAACTCCGGTGCAGGAATGACGCCTTCGCTCTTGTATCCGATGTTCACAATCACTTCCCTCTTGTTCACTGAGGTGACGACGCCCTCTACGACCTCGTTCTCCACTACCTTGGAAAGCGTCTGGTCATAAAGTTCCTCTACCTTCTTCTTGTCTTCTCCGTAGACATCCTTACCTTCGAATGCATCCCAGTCGAACTTGTCCGGGTCTACAGACGCGTTTGAAACCGTCTTGGTCTCTTCAATCGCAGGGATCTCCTGTGGAGTCTCCTCTGCTACTGCAGTTGCTTTGTTTTCTTCCATTTTAAATCAATAAAACAAATTAGCGGGTTTGACATTATTTTCCGAGCCATGCCGGACACGCCAACAGGACGCCTCCGGTCAAAAGGCGGGCAAAATTATGTATAATTTTCGGATTTTCAAAAAGTTTTACAACATTTTCCTTTTCTTGAAAATAATCGGGATTATGCTGAATTTCATGGAGCGAAGGCCACGGGCCGTTATGGGATTAAGAAATTTTTGTCTATATTTGGTCACTGCATGCCCACATATAGCTGCCGCTCGACAAAGTCAAAAATAAATTTGCCTTTGTGCTCGCTTAATCGCTATATTTCCTCTAAAAAAGGAGCAAATGGGATTGGGTCAAGCGCCATACATTGCCTATTGGTATCCGTCGGGGCATAAGGCTCCCGGGCACCATAAGTGCCGCGATGAAAATAAAAAATAAAGAAA
>CALVDT010000083.1 GCA_944326385.1 uncultured Bacteroidales bacterium
ACTTTACTGAGGCGCAGGTGGCGAAATTGGTAGACGCGCTACTCTCAGGAGGTAGTGCCAGAAATGGTGTGGCAGTTCGACTCTGCTCCTGCGCACGAAAAAAGCGGCTGATTCAGCCGCTTTTTTCATTTGGTCTTGTCCAGAAATCCGGCCCCGTTTCCGGGATTACCGGTTCCGGTCGGTGAAATCCGGGATATCTCAATATTTATTGAGAGGCATCCCGTTCATTTTCATGCGTACCTGTTTCCGGACATTTGCCAGAACGGTCTCATGCTCTTCCTTGCCTTCTTCGGATTTTCCGGACACATAATCCAGATGGGCCGCTGCACTTGTCAGTACTGTATCGATCAGCGATACGATGAATTCCATATCTTTTTCCACAAGCCCTCTTGAGGTTATGGCCGGGGTTCCCACTCTGATGCCTGACGTCTGGAAAGGTGATCTTGTGTCGAAAGGCACCATGTTCTTGTTGATTGTGATGTCAGCCTTCACAAGCTCCCTTTCAGCTATCTTTCCTGTCAGTTCGCTGAATTTCGTTCTGAGGTCTATGAGCATGAGATGGTTGTCCGTACCTCCGGAGACCACCTTGTAGCCCTTTTCCTTGAATGCTTCAGCCATGGCGAATGCATTGGCCACGACCTGTTTCTGGTATTCCTTGAATTCAGGCTGCAACGCCTCGTAGAAGGAGACGGCCTTGGCGGCGATGCAGTGCTCCAGAGGGCCGCCCTGCACTCCTGGAAATACACTCGAATTCAGTATCTGTGACATCTTCTTCACGACACCTTTCGGAGTGGTGAGCCCCCATGGATTGTCGAAGTCCTTGCCCATAAGGATAATACCTCCTCTCGGCCCTCTCAGGGTCTTGTGGGTGGTGGAGGTGACGATATGTGCGTATTTTACTGGATTGCTCAACAGCCCGGCTGCAATCAGGCCTGCCGTGTGGGCCATGTCCACCATGAATATGGCACCTATGCTGTCAGCTATCTGCCTCATGCGCTCCCAGTCCCATTCCCTTGAATAGGCAGAAGCTCCGCCTATGATGAGTTTCGGCTTGAATTCCATGGCCTTTCTTTCCATCTCATTGTAGTCGATGAGTCCTGTCACTTCATCGAGGCCGTATGAGACGGCATTGTAAAGGATTCCCGACATGTTGACCGGAGACCCGTGTGTCAGATGGCCTCCATGCGCCAGATCAAGTCCCATGAATGTATCTCCAGGCTTCAGGCAAGCCATCATGACCGCCATGTTAGCCTGTGCCCCCGAGTGGGGCTGCACGTTGGCATATTCCGCTTCGAAGAGTTCGCACAACCTGTCGATTGCAAGCTGCTCTATCTGGTCCACAACTTCACATCCGCCATAATATCTCGCTCCCGGATAGCCTTCAGCATATTTGTTCGTGCACACGGATCCGAGCGCTGCAAGCACTTGCTTGCTTACATAGTTTTCAGAGGCGATAAGTTCGATTCCAGTCGTCTGCCTTTCTTCTTCTTTTTTTATCAGATTGAAAATCTGAAGATCCTGTTTCATGTCTATTTGTTTTTTGTTGGGGCAAATTTAGAAACAGTTTTGAAATTTCCCTAACTTTGTCCGGATAATCTTTTGCACAGGTCGATCATGGCAGACAGGAAATTACTCAATATAGAGCTCCACAGGATGACTGCCGAGGAATACAGGCAGTCTCCCCGCTCCGGAATCGTGGTAGTGCTCGACAATGTCAGAAGCGCGCACAATATCGGGTCGGCATTCAGAAGCTGCGATTCTTTCAAGATAGACAAGGTGTACCTTTGCGGGATATGTGCGGTCCCTCCGTCCGCGGAAATCCACAAATCGGCGATCGGTGCCGAATTCAGCGTGGAATGGGAGCATTTCGACAGCACTATGGAGGCTGTTGTAAAACTGAGGGAGGCGGGATTCTGCATAGTCAGCGTGGAACAGACCGTGAATTCCGTCTCCCTGGATGTGTTCTCTGTCCATGATGACCGGAAATATGCCTTCATATTCGGCAATGAGGTTTCCGGTGTGTCGCAGGACGTGGTGGATGCTTCCGATTTCTCACTTGAGATCCCGCAGTACGGTACAAAGCATTCCCTGAATGTATCCGTATCTGTCGGGATCGTGCTTTGGGTCGCTCACAGGAGAAAGGCTATTTCCCGTTCCATTTGAGCGCTTTGAAAATCTCCACTACCACCAACGGTACAAATGCAAGCCCGATGACAGTCAGCCACTGCGTCTGACCCAGACTGGCAAAGCTGAATGCGCTCGAAAGCGACGGTATAAGCAGCACCGACAGCGAGAAAGCCAATGAGACGAATATGGCGAATATCAGCGGCTTGTTGCTCATCGGATTGAACTTGAACCTGGATTCCGTGTTCGAATGCAGGTTTCCTGCATGTACAAGCTTGGCCGCAATGAGCGATGCGAAAGCCATCGTCTGGCCGAGAGATTCCGCTGCGGCCGCATCCCCGTGCAGTTCCATGCCCATCCGTTTGCCGAGCAAGAAGGCTACAAGTGTTATCGCCCCCATCATCACACCCTGATAGCTTATCCTCCAGATCATGCCTTTGTCCATGAACTGCTTGCCTTTGCCCCTCGGACTCTTTTTCATGATATCCCTGGATGCAGGGTCAAGACTCAGTGCCAGGGCAGGGAATGTTTCGCTGACAAGGTTGATCCACAGGATATGGATCGGAAGCAGCGGGATACCCATGTTGCATATGGATGTGACAAATAGAAGGAGCACTTCCCCGAGGTTCGTCGACAGCAGGAAGAGCACGGTCTTGAGAATGTTGTCATATATCCTTCTGCCTTCGGACACTGCCGAGACTATGGTCACGAAATTATCGTCGGAAAGAATCATGTCCGAGGCATCTTTCGCCACTTCAGTGCCGGTTATTCCCATCGATACCCCTATGTCTGCCTGTTTGAGGGCAGGCGCATCATTGACACCGTCCCCCGTCATGGCTACGATTTCTCCTTTCTTCTGCCATGCCGTCACTATCTTGACCTTCTGCTCCGGAGCTATCCGTGCGTAGACCGTGTACTTGTCCACATTCTCATTGAACGTCTTTTCATCCAGTTTCTCCAGTTCGGTGCCTGTTATCGACAGGTCGCCATCCTTGTGGATTCCTATCTTCGTGGCTATTGCAAGAGCCGTAGCCTTGTGGTCACCGGTTATCATGATGGTCCGTATGCCTGCTTCATGGCATTCCTTGATGGCTCCGATGACTTCCTCCCTTTCGGGATCGATCATGCCGGTCATACCGGTGAAGATCAGATCCCTTTCCACTTCCTCCATTTCAGATGACACCGAATCTGCAGGTCTGTAGGCCATGGCAAGGACCCGGAGTGCCGAATCCGCCATTTTCTGGTTCCTGCTCTGCAGGTCTGCAATGTCGGCAGCGCTGATCTTCCTGATTCCGTCGGCGGTCTCTATCATGGTGCAGACAGACAGGATCTCGTCGAGCCCGCCTTTCACGTTCACCTGCAAGGTCCCGTCCTGCATCCTGTTGACAGTGGCCATCCTTTTCCTTGTGGAATCGAAGGCGATCTCGCCTACACGCGGACACTCTGCCTCAAGTCCGGCCTTCGTCACACCGTGCTTCTCCCCGAGATCTATCAGGGCTATCTCGGTAGGGTCTCCTACCCGTGTCACTCCACCTTCGCTGTTCTTCACCACCTTTGCATCGCAGCAGAGTACGGAAATGGTGATCAGCCTGTCCATATTGCCGGAAGGAGTATATTCCTCCACTACCGTCATCGGGTTCTTTGTCAAGGTGCCTGTCTTGTCGGAACATATAACTGTCGTGCACCCGAGAGTCTCGACTGAAGGGAGTTTGCGGATTATGGCATTATGCCTGACCATTCTGCGGACTCCCATGGAGAGGATGATCGTGGATATGGCCGGAAGCCCTTCAGGTATTGCTGCGACAGCAAGTGATACTGCTACCATCAGCATGCCTATCACCGGACGGCCGTAAAGTATTCCGATCAGGAATATGATGACGCAGATCAGGACAGACGCAGTTCCTATGACTTTCCCGAGATTCTCCAGCCGGGCCTGCATAGGTGTCTGGGTGTCTGATTCCCCGCTGAGCATGTCGGCTATCTTTCCTATCTCGGTATTCATTCCCGTGCCGACCACAATGCCTTTGCCATGTCCGAAGGTCACCACTCCGCTGGAATATGCCATGTTCCTGCGGTCACCGAGAGGAATGTCTTCGTCGGGAAGTGTTTCCGGGCTTTTTTCTACAGGAACGGATTCTCCTGTCATGGATGATTCCTGGATGCTCATGTTCACGGATTCCGTAATCCGTATGTCTGCGGGGACGATGTCGCCGACTTCCAGTTCCACCAGATCCCCCGGGACCACATCTTCCACATTGACCACCATCGCTTCGCCGTCCCTTACTACCTTGGCCATCGGGGCAGCCATCTTTTTCAGGGATTCGAGCGACTTCTGAGCCTTGAATTCCTGATATGCACCGATGAACGCGTTGAGCAGCAGGATTCCCATTATTATATAGGTGTCGAGCAGGCCTTCACCTGTCCTGACGCCCATTATGCCGGAAATCACAGCGGCTATGATCAGGAGTATTATCATGAAGCTCTTGAATTGCGAGATGAACATGACGAAGAAGGATCTGTTCTTCTTCTGCACAAGAGTGTTCTTGCCATATTTGCCAATGCGCGCTTCAATCTCGTCTTTCTTCAGGCCGCGGACTTTGTCTGTCTTCATTTCGGCAGCCACATCATCGACTGCCTTGCCATAAAACTTTTCCATCGAAATAAATTTCAAAAACAGCTGCAAAAATAGTCCGGTGAAGCATATATATTGTTATGTTTGCAGAATAAAAAATGTAGAAAAGGTCGGATTCTTATGAAGAACAATGCCAGCGCCAATTTCACGGGCATCGACATAGGCGACATGTTCGATATTTCAAATCCTGTGTCAATCAGGAATTTCCATTTGTCGCATCCTGGCCGCGAAGCCAGATTTTTCAAATCAGGAACATCCTTTATTTTTAACGGTTTTGCGATAAGTCTCTGCCATGGCGGATCATGTTCCCTGAAGATGAACGGGAATGAATATCGCATATCCGGGAATGCCGTATTGGTTTTCTCGCCTAACCAGCTGATAGAGATGCAGTCAGTCTCGGAAGATTTCACTGCCGAGTCCATATCTGTCTCGTTCGATGTCATACTTGAATTCCCGAGCCCGGTGGACATAAACATCATAAATTCCGCAATCAGGAAGCCTGTGGTGCCCATATCGGAGGCCGACATGGCACGACTTCTCGAATATCATGGTTTCATTCGACGTAGATATGCCGAGACGGCCAATGCTTACCGGGAGGAAATATCAAAGACTCTGTTATATGCTCTGATGCTCGAGATTTGCAACATGTTGAGAACTGCTTCCGGAGATGAAGCGGATGTCTCCAGACCGAGGCAGGAAAAGCTCACAGACGATTTCTTCAAGCTGCTCATCAGGCATTTCCGGACCGAGCACAACGTCGGTTTCTATGCGGACAAGCTCAACAGGACTCCGAAATACCTGTCAAGCGCCATCAAACGCCTCAGCGGCAGGTCTGTCCCGGACTGGATAAACTCCACCTTGATAAGCGAGATAAAACTGATGCTGAAAGTCACCGACAAGACCATTCTGGAGATTTCCGAGGATCTGAATTTCTCCAGTCCGTCTGTCTTTGTCCAGTTCTTCCGGCACAATACCGGGATAACCCCTCTTCAGTACAGGAAACAGCCATGAGAAACCGTGTTAACGACTGTTTGACGAATTTATGTTGTTCAGCACCAGGGAATTCGTCGAACAGTCGTTAAGGATTTCTTCGAAATCCAGTTATCTTAAACCCCAGTCGTTGTAGCGACAGCCCCTTTTCAAGGGGCGCCACCCCCATTCGCCCCCTCGCTGGGGGCTCGTCGCAGGACTTCGTCTTGCTCCTTTAGAGGTAATTCGATGTCTTTCAATAATTGAAATTCATCGAACTTACGTGTGTTTTTATACGGCTTCCGGTTTTTTTTGAAATATTTTGACTTTGGAAGATAATTATAGCTACCTTTACATGATTAAACTTGCGATATGGAACAGGACAAGGTGAAACGCAGAAAGAAATCCCGAGTATGGAAAATTGCAGGGAAGATATTTTTATGTGCCGTCGGAATATGGGCGGTGCTGCTCATAGTCATGCAGATACTGCTGACTCCGGCTGTCCTTACGCGGCTGGCGGACAACGTCGCTTCAGGTATGGTGGACGGGGATGTGTCTTTCGGCAGGGTGAAGGCTTCCGTATTCCGGCATTTCCCGTATCTGAGTGTCACGTTCGACAGCCTTTCCGTCACTTACCCGTCAGACAGATTCGAGGCGTACGGTGCAGGGAAGGACTGGTATACGAGACAGGGAAGGGGAGAGGAGTCGGATACCCTTGTCTCTTTCAGCAGGCTTTCGGCGGCAGTCAATCTTGCAAGCCTTGCCGGAGGACAGATAAATATACCTATGGTGGAGCTGTCGTCACCCAGAATCTATGCTACTGTATACAATGACTCCACGGCTTCATGGAATATCCTCAGGTTCATGAATGGACAGCCGGAGGAAACCGATACCGCATCGGCAGGACTTCCCGACATGGTCATAGGAAGAATACGCCTTGAAGACAGGCCGCGCATCATATTCAGCAGTCTGCCGGATTCCACGGCTCTCTCGCTCAGTTTGAAAAGGATGGTATTCTTCGGGCGGCTGGTGACAAAGGACATCACCAGAAGCCGGCTCGGTCTCAGGGTCGACACTCTGTTCATGACGGGACGTTTCCCTGCGGACACCATGGCCATGAGAATGGATAATTTCGTCATCAGGGGCAGGGATCATGGCATAAACCTCAAGGCGATGGCTACGGCATACATGGCCACAGGGGCCTATGGCAGGATGAAGCTCCCCGTGGAGATCGACTCAAGGATTTCTTTCCCGGAAGATACCATACGCAGAATCTCGATAGAAAGGTTCAGGGCAAGGTTCGCTGATATCCCTGTCACTGCCAAGGCGGATATCGGCTTCAAAGGAGACAGCATATATGTGAGAGGCGGCTGCTATATCAAGGACTGCGAAGTGATGAAGCCGGTGGATTATTTCGGGAAGAACCTGTTCAAAGGATTGGGGGATCTCAAGACGGATGCAGTCATTTCCATGGCTGCCGGAATCGATGGGTGGCTTGATCCGCACGGGCATATCCCGGCGATTGATGCAGTGCTGGAGATACCGGTGACGACCATTTCCCACAGACTTATAGGCGAAAACGTCATAGGCCTCAAGGCTGTGCTGAAAGGGACGGAGTCAGGGAGGATGGATCTTCAGCTCGACAGCGTTCTCATTGCCGGCAAGGGGTTGGCGCTGGCAGGGTCAGGGATGGCAGAAGACCTGCTTGGCCAGGATCCGTCGTTCAGTGTCGACAGCCGTTTCTTCCTCGATCTGGACACTTTGTCCGGCCTGCTGAAAAGATTCATGGGATATTCGGCGGCCGGGCGGATGTCGGCTGAACTCAAAGGCAACGTCAGGATGTCCCAGCTTTCTCCTTACACCTTTGCCGATGCCGACATTAAAGGCAATGTGAAGAGCCGCAGCCTTGTGCTGTATTCGGAAAAGGACTCGCTTGACATTTTCATAGACAGTCTGGATGTACATCTCGGGACTTACGGAAATACATACAACAGGAATATCCGGGAAGGGGAGAGGATGATGGGTCTGGCCGGGTATGTGGACAGCGTCAGGCTGAGGTACAAGGACCGCTTGTCTGTCATGGGCAGGAAACTTTCCCTTATGGCGCAGAATTCAGCCGCAATCCTTGACAAGGATGACTCTTCGGCCTTTTATCCGTTCGGCGGACGGCTCGAGGTCGGTTTCCTTTCAATGAGAGGCGCAGACACCTCGGTGGTCGCGCTTGCCGGATCTGTCAATAAATTCAGTATAATGCCGAAGGCAGGCAGTTCCGATGTCCCTGTTCTCGACCTGACAAGCAATACCGGGATGGTCTTCCTCAAGGGCCAGGTCAACAGGCTTGCCATAAGGAATCTTGACGTGTCGGCCAATGCTGCCATGAATTCCATAGAGCGGCGCCGGAAGGCCAGGGCATTCGTGGATTCATTGTCCAGGGCGAATCCGGACGTGCCTCTTGATTCTCTTTTCAGCAGATTCCGCAGGAACCGTCCGGCGCGGGAGATCCCTTCATGGCTTACTGAAGCCGATTTCCGGAAAAGCGATATCAGTTTTGACGTGGGGGATAACATCCGGAAGTATTTCAGGGAGTGGGACATGGAAGGCTCCATCGGTTTAAGGTCCATGAACGTCATGTCACCTTATTTCCCTCTCAGGAACAGAGTCCGTGATTTCAAAGGGATATTCGACAATAACAGGATAGCCATCAGCAGTCTCAAGGTCAGCAGCGGACGCTCCGACCTGTCGGCCACAGGCGCGCTTACCGGTCTGAGGAGGGCTGTCCTCGGAAACGGTTTCCTGAATCTGGACGTGGATGTAAAGTCCGACAGTCTGGATCTGAACCAGCTGATGGCGGCTTATTCTGCCGGACAGTCCTTCTCCGCAGAGGACTTCACGGGAAAGGATATGACCTCCATTGAGGATGATGAGTTCGAGGAGATGATCATGGCTGACAGTACTGAAGTGGCTTCGGATTCGGCAGGCGCATTGCTGGTTATTCCAGCCAATATCATGGCCGGGATCAGGCTTGACGCGAAGAATGTCAGGTATTCCAAACTGGAGATGTCCAGGATGACGGCAGATCTTGTGGTGAAGGAAAGATGCGTCCAGTTCACCAATACATCCGCCACTACCAATATGGGGGATTTGTTTTTTGAAGGCTTCTACGCCACAAGGACGAAACAGGACCTGAAGACGGGTTTCAGCCTGAATTTCTCGCGCATTACAGCCGAGAAGGTGATAGAGATGCTGCCTTCCATAGATACGGTGATGCCTCTGCTCAAGTCTTTCAAAGGCGAACTGAATCTGGAGATGGCGGCGACTGCGGATATTGACACTACCATGAACATACAGGTCCCTTCCATAAACGGAGTGATCCGGATAGGCGGAAACCATCTGCAGCTTCACAATGACGAAAGCATAAAGAAAATAGCCAGAATCCTGAAATTCAAGGACAGGGACAACAGTTACATAGACAAGATGTCGGTGGAAGGCCTGATATCGGACAGCAAACTGGAGATTTTCCCGTTTGTGCTCGAGATCGACAGGTATGTGCTGGCGATGAGCGGTGTGCAGAATCTGGATTCTTCCTTCAAGTACCATATCTCGGTGATAGAGTCGCCTCTGCCGTTCAGGCTCGGTATTGACCTGTCAGGAAATTTCGAGGACATGAAATTCAAGATAGGCAAGGCCAAATACAAGAGTGCGAATGTGCCTGTATTCACGGCGGCGGTCGATCAGGTGAAGCTGAATCTGACGGAATCCATCAGGGATATCTTCAGGAAAGGTGTGGACAAGGCCGTCCAGGAGAACAGCAGGCTCCAGCAGATAAACGACTACAAGAACAAGATAGATTATGTCCAGGCGGTGGATGAGCGGATGGATACCCTTACATCTGCGGAACAACAGGCTCTGGATGCTGAATAAGTAACGTCATGAACAGTCAGGAGTATATAGAAGTGTCATTCAGGATCGATCCGTTCAGCGAGGACAATGCCGAGATCCTGATGGCGGAGCTCGATGAGATGCCTTTTGAGTCTTTCACGGTAGAAGAACCATGTCTTAAAGGATATATCCCGAAGGACAGTTACAGTGCACAGATGCTGAAGCTGGTCCTTAGCGGGCTGGACAGTCTGGATTTCCGTGTTGAATTCAGTGCTACGCTTATCCCGCCATGCAACTGGAATGCAGTATGGGAAGAGCAGTTCACCCCTATTGTCGTGGATGGCAAATGTACGGTCAAGGCCACCTTCCATAAAGGTCTGAAACGGACGAGGTTCAACATCACCATCGACCCCAAGATGGCATTCGGCACCGGCCATCACCAGACGACTTATATGATGTGCCGGGCGTTGCTTGAGAACGAGTCCGCGATAAAAGGGAAAGTGGTCATGGATATGGGATGCGGTACGGCCATTCTTGCGATTCTTGCTGCCAAGATGGGGGCGGCGCATACTTACGGGATCGACATAGATGCCGTTGCGGCCGTTTCGGCTTTCGACAATGCAAGGCTGAACAGGGTCTCGCGCCATGTCGAGACATATTGCGGGGATGCTTCCCTCCTTCAGATGGGCAAATATGATGTTCTTCTGGCGAATATAAACAGGAATATCCTCATAGAAGATATCCCGACTTACGCACGCAGTCTGAAGAAGGGCGGGCTGCTTGTCGTGAGCGGATTTTATGTGGAAGACATGCCGATGATCTCAGGAGTAGCCGCCAATTCCGGTCTTGAACCGGTGAAGTCGGACAGCATTGACAACTGGTGTTGTGTCCGGTTCGTCAAGAGGTGACTCCGGCACCATTTTTCCGCTGACATTTGCATAGCTCTCGGTTTTTGCGTATATTTGCCGCTCGATGCTCCGCATATACTGTTGCGCATCGGCAAAACAAATTTACATTTCATTTCTGCGGGCGTGTTGTAATTGGTAGCCAAGCCAGACTTAGGATCTGGTGCCGCAAGGCGTATGGGTTCGAGTCCCTTCGCCCGCACAGAAAATCCCTGTTAATCGTTTGATTGGCAGGGATTTGATTTTTACCGGGGTGTGCTGAAAGTGTACTATTTGCCCACCCCTCCCATCGGGATTTCATGTGTGGTGTTCATTGTCTGTTATGTTTAAGGATGCGGCGAAGATATGTATTTTCTTTCTCTTTATCCTCTTTTGCTTTCTCTTCTGTTCAAAAAGCATTATATTTGTACCGATTTAAGTACATCAAAAGTGCGACACTATGAAAACCGTGAATTTTACAGAACTTAGAAAAAACCTGCGCTCTTATCTTGACGGGGTGATTAACAACACCGACACGGTGGTAATAAGCCGGGAAAACGGCACGGCCGCCGTCATTATCTCC
>CALVDT010000084.1 GCA_944326385.1 uncultured Bacteroidales bacterium
ACTGCTGCTTGTAGATTCATCTGTTGACAATATTTCAATGAACTTTTATAGGGTTTGAGCCGGCCTTATCCGACTCGATTGTTAAATTTTAAAATTTTCGGTTAAAATTTACCGAAGTATTGTTATCATATATTATCAAAAAAAATTGCCGGGAGGCATAAGACAATGGAAAACAATTACAAGAGCGGTTTCAGCCGCAGATCAGGTGAAGACCGTAGAGAGTACGGTGACAGAAGATTTTCAGAAGAAGGACAAAGGACACCGAGACCAAAGAGACCGAGGATCGGAAGACCATCGCAAGGCGGTGAAAAGCTGTTTTCTTCAAGTGATGAAAGGAAATTCATCCCTGCAGGAGAGCGCAGCGGCTATTCCGGATTCGGAGGAAGAAAGAATGAGTACGGCGAGCGCAGAGAAGGCGGCCGCAGGGAATACGGAAGCCGCACCCAGGGCGAGCGCAGAAACTATGGCACGCGCAACTCGGACAGCCGCAGGACTCCGCAGCAGAAAGGCTTCAACAGCTATGGTCACGACAGCTATGACCGCAACTCCACAAGCCGCAACAGCTATGACCGCAACTCCACAGGCCGCAACAGCTACGACCGCAACTCCACAAGCCGCAGATTCCAGACCGGACAGAAAGCCGGAAGGCCGGGGCCAAAACCTTTCGCCAAGAACCAGCCTGCCACGGCAGCAAGCGGCATAAACAAGATGATTGACAGGAAAAGGAAACAGGCGGAAGAGGCATTCTCAGATTATGATTACACACCGGTACCTGTAAAGGAAGAGGTAAGACTGAACAAATTCATCGCGAATTCAGGAATCTGCTCCCGCAGGGAGGCCGACAATTTCATACAGGCCGGAGTAGTCACGGTAAACGGGGAAGTCGTGACAGAACTCGGGACAAAGATCAATATCAACACCGATGACGTACGCTTCAACGGGGAACGCCTCAAAGGCGAGAAGAAAGTCTACATCGTGATGAACAAGCCGAAGGGATATGTGACCACCACAAGCGATCCTCATGCTGAAAAGACAGTGATGGATCTGCTCAAAGGCTGCAAGTCAAGAGTGTTCTCGGTAGGCCGTCTCGACAAGAACACCACCGGAGTGCTGATGTTCACCAATGACGGGGAAATGGCGGAAAAGCTTACTCACCCGTCATACAACAAGAAGAAGATCTACCAGGTGACCCTTTCATCCGACCTCTCCAGAGAGGATTACGAAAAGATTCTCAGCGGAGTGACACTTACGGACGGGGATATCGCGGCAGACGAACTTGAATACATAGACGAATCCGACCACAGGAAACTTGGCATCGAGATACACTCGGGAAAGAACCGTATCGTAAGAAGGATATTCGAATCCCTGGGCTATGAAGTCAAGGGGCTCGACAGGGTATATTTCGCCGGCCTGACCAAGAAAGGCCTCAAGAAAGGCCAGTGGAGATTCCTCACTGACGGTGAAGTCAACATACTGAGAATGGGATCATACCAATAGCATGACTTATGGCAGAACAGAAAAGACATCATTCAGGATTCGTGAATATCATAGGCAATCCGAATGTAGGCAAATCCACACTCATGAATGCCCTCGTGGGCGAAAAACTGTCCATTGTAACCGCAAAGGCACAGACCACGAGACACAGGATCATGGGCATAGTGAACGGGGATGACTACCAGATCGTATATTCCGACACTCCTGGGATACTGAAGCCCAACTACAGGCTTCAGAAAAGCATGATGGATTTCGTGGACACGGCCATAGGAGATGCAGACATCATACTTTATGTAACCGATGTCATAGAAAAGGGAGACAAGAATGCCGAGTATATCGAAAAACTCAGGAAAATCGAATGCCCGGTCATTCTTGTCATCAACAAGATCGACATTTCCACCCAGGAGCAGGTCATGAATCTGATGCAATGGTGGCAGGAACAGCTGCCTGCAGCCATCATCTGCCCTGCATCGGCAAAGGAAAGGTTCAATCTTGAGAATATCTTCGATGCGATTGTCAGCCATCTGCCGGAAGCTCCTGCATGGTTCGACAAAGATGCATTCACCGACAAGAACCTCAGGTTCTTCGCATCGGAAATCATCCGCGAAAAGATATTCCTGTACTACAGCCAGGAGATTCCATACAGCTGCGAAGTCAGCATCGAAAGCTTCAGGGAAGGAGAAGAAAGATACGAGATCAGCGCCGTAATCTATGTGATGCGGGATTCCCAGAAAGGCATCATCATCGGCAAGGGCGGTCAGGCATTGAAAAAAGTCGGGACAAAGGCAAGACTCGACATGGAGGACTTCTTCCAGAAAAAGGTCTTTCTCAGCCTTTTCGTGAAAGTCGATCCCGACTGGAGAGAAAACAAGAAAGAATTGAAGAGATTCGGATACGAACAGTAAAAAGAGCACCATTATGGATGAATTGGACCAGATGAACGGGGAAATGAACGACGAAGAACTCGATCAGGAAGTAGCCGACGGGGAATCGACCGGAAAATACGACCGGCTGCTGAATGACAACAGCCGCAAATACAGACTTTCCGGAATGTTCAAGGAGTGGTTTCTCGACTACTCGTCCTACGTCATTCTCCAACGTGCCGTCCCGCATATCGACGACGGGCTCAAACCGGTCCAGAGAAGAGTGCTCTACACCATGGACAAGATAGACGACGGCACCTATACCAAGGTGGCCACCATCGTCGGAGAAGCCATGAAGCTGCATCCGCACGGTGACTCGTCCATACTCGGAGCGCTGGTGCAGATAGGCCAGAAGAACCTCCTGGTGGACTGTCAGGGTAACTGGGGGAACATCATCACCGGGGACTCGAATGCTGCAGCCAGATACATAGAAGGCCGACTGACAAGATTTGCAAAGGAAGTGCTGTTCAACCCCAAGACCACCGAATGGATGAATTCCTACGACGGGAAGAACCAGGAACCGGTGGATCTTCCGGTGAAATTCCCTCTGCTGCTGGTCCAGGGTGCGGAAGGCATTGCAGTAGGTCTTGCATCCAAGATACTCCCGCACAACTTCAATGAACTCATCGATGCCTCCATCGCCATCCTTAAGGGCGAGTCAATCGAGATATACCCGGACTTCCCGACCGGAGGCTACGCAGACTGCTCCAGATACAACAAAGGCAGGCGCGGAGGTGTGGTGAAAGTGCGGGCCAAGATAGAGAAAATCGACAAGAACACGATAGCCATCACCGAGATCCCGTACGGGAAGACCACCCACATAATCATCGATTCCATACTGAAGGCAAAGGAGAACGGCAAGATAAAGATCAGGAAGATAGATGACCTTACCACCACCAAAGCCAACATCGTAATCCATCTGCCGAACGATGTCTCACCGGACAAGACCATCGACGCACTCTATGCATTCACCGACTGTGAAGTGTCCATATCACCGAATACTTGTGTGATTGTGGACAACAAGCCGCAGTTCATGGATGTGGACGAGGTCCTCAGATACAATACGGAGCATACGAAGATGCTCATCGGCAAAGAGCTCCGGATAAGGCTCGATGAACTGGACAACGACTGGCACTACAGTTCCCTGGAACGGATATACTTCGAGAACGGGATATACAGGATACTCGAGAAGAAAGACTCTGCAAGCTGGGAGGAGCAGCTCGACGAGACTTTCGCAGAAATGAAGAAATACCAGGACAGGCTGACCCGCGAAATCACGATGGAGGACATACTGAAACTCGTGGAAAAGCCTATCCGGAAAATATCCAGGTTCGACATAAAGGCTCTGGATGAAAAGCTCAAAGGCATAGAGGCCGAAATAGATGAAGTCCGCAACCATCTCGAACATCTGAACGAATTCACAATCGGCTACTTCAGAAACCTGAAAAAGAAATACGGCAAAGACTGGCCGAGACTTACGGAAATCGCGAATTTCGAGACAATCACAGTATCGCGCGTCGTGAACAACAACGCCAAGCTTTATGTCAACAAGGCCGAAGGCTTCGTCGGGACAAACCTGAAAAAGGAGGACAATGCCGAATACATCTGCGACTGCTCTGACCTGTCTGAAATCATCGTGATCAGGAAGGACGGGAAATACGTCGTCACGAAAGTCAGCGACAAGGCTTTCTTCGGAAAGGACATCCTGTACGTAGGTCTGTTCGACAGGAATGACCAGAGGACCATATACAACGTGATCTACCGCGACGGCAAGGACAGCATCACATATGCAAAAAGATTCGCCGTGACGAGCATCACCAGAGACAAGGAATACGATATCACCCAGGGGACTCCAGGCTCGAAAATACTGTGGTTCAGTGCAAACGGCAACGGTGAAGCCGAGACAGTGAAAATCTATCTCCGTCCAAGGCCAAAGCTGAAGAAACTTGTGGATGAATACGACTTCGCGAAACTCGCCATCAAGGGAAGAGCTTCGAGAGGGAATCTCGTCTCGAAAAACCCGATACAGCGGATCATGCTGAAATCAAAAGGGGTTTCGACCATAGGAGGAAAAGACCTCTGGTTCGATGAAGACATAAACAGGCTGAACGAGGATTCGAGAGGGAAATACCTCGGCCAGTTCAACAGCGGAGACCATATCCTCGCCATATTCAAGGACGGCACATACTACACTACCACCTTCGACCTGAGCAACAGATACCAGGGAGACCTTGCCCTCATCGAAAAATTCGAACCTGGCAAGACATTCACCGCCATATACTATGACGGACAGCTGAAATGCTTTTATGTAAAGCGGTTCTCATTCGAAATCAGCGACAATACCCCGACTTCCTTCATATCATCCGGAAAAGGATCATATCTGGTTGCAGTCAGCCAGGACAGACATCCGCAGATAGAGGTTACTTTTACAGGGAAATATGCCCACAGGGCTCCGGAACTGATAGATGCGGAAGAGTTCATCGCAAAGAAAGGACTGCAGGCCAAAGGAAAGAAAGTAAGCCAGTACGATGTGGCAGAAGCAAGATTCGGAGAGCCTCTGCACAAGCCTGAAGACGAGATTCAGGAGACTGCCGCACCGGAATCCGGACAAACTCCTGATGAAGAGCCTCCGCAGGAAGAGGCTGAACCGACTTTGTTCTGAATCAGATGGTAATCTCTCTCATAGGATTCATGGGATGCGGCAAAAGCTCAGTCGGGAAGGCACTTGCCGGACTGCTGTCCTGCCGCCTTACGGACCTGGACACGTACATCGAAGAGAAATACGGAAGGACTATCCCAGAAATCTTCAGCTCGGACGGGGAAAAGGCTTTCAGAGAGATGGAAAAGACGGCTCTGTCAGAGATTCTTGACACGACAGGAGACGGAACTACTGTCATTTCCACCGGAGGAGGCACGGCTGCCACCGGGGAATGTGCCGGACTGCTGAAAAAGAACACGATGTGCATATATCTGAAAGCCGGTATCGACACACTTGTCCATAATCTCGAAAATGACTGCGGCTCAAGACCCATGCTGCACCGCGACTCCAGCAAGGACAATGATACGGAAGCACTCAGACAGCGCATTCTGGAACTTATGGAACTACGGGAATCCGCATATTGCAATACCGCAGAGGCCATAATCATGGTCGACGGGAAATCCTTCATGGAGACAGCATCGGAAATCCGCTCGCTTGTAGAAAAGGGAACTGCTAAATGAAATCTTCGTCGCGGTCATGGATATCCTTGATCCGCAACTGGATATTGGCAATACCCCTGTAATAGTTCTCCACTATCGTATAGCAGATGTCTATCGGGTTGCCGTTCTTTATATGGTCGAAATGGTCGGCCTTGTTGAAAGCAATGGCTGAAATATGCCGGTAAGGCTGGGACTCCTGGATAAGTTCGAGCTTGAGATGGCCGGCATCGGCACCTACCCGGCGTCCATTGCCGTTGTCATAGACATTCTCCGTCAGGAAGACCGGTGCGCTGTTCCCGGGGCCGAACGGCTGGAACTGTTTCAGTATCCTTACGAACTTGGGAGTTATCCGGTCGAAATCCAGCATTGAATCCACATGGATGACAGGGGTAAGCATATCGGATGTGATCCTTCCTCCTATGAAATCCTCTATCCTGCGGCAGAATTCAGGCAGATTCTCTTCCTTGAGCGTCAGCCCTGCCGCATAGAGATGGCCACCGAAATTCTCCAGCAGATCGGCGCAGCTTTCTATGGCATCATAAAGATCGAAACCATGGACACTTCTGGCAGAACCTGTGACCATTCCGTTCGACTGGGATTTGGTCAGCACCACGGTAGGCTTGTAGAAAGCCTCGACCAGACGTGAAGCCACAATCCCGACGACGCCCTTGTGCCATGACGGATTGTAGACTATGGTCGCATTCCCGGAAGAAAGACAGGAACCTGACTGGACCATTTCAAGCGCCTCCTGCGTGATTTCGCGGTCGATGCTTTTCCTTTCGTTGTTATACTGGTTTATTTCCGTCCCGATACGTTCCGCCTCCTGCTCGTCGGTAGCCGTCAGAAGCTCCACTGCCACCCTTCCGGACTCCATCCTGCCGGCAGCATTGATCCTCGGACCTATCTTGAACACTATGTCATCTATCGTGATATGGCTCGGATCAAGTCCGGAAAGCCTTATCATGGCACTGAGCCCGGTACGGGGATTCTCGTTCAGCTGCTTCAGCCCGAAATGGGCGAGGATCCTGTTCTCCCCTACCACCGAGACAAGGTCCGAGGCTATACTGACAGCCAGCAGATCCAGCAGCGGCACAAGTTCCTCGAAAGGTATCCCGTATCTGGCGGAATAGGCCTGTACAAGTTTGAACCCGACTCCGCAACCTGAAAGATCATCAAAAGGATAGGTGCAGTCCTGCCTTTTCGGATCAAGCACGGCAACTGCATGGGGAATTTCATTCTCCGGCAGATGATGGTCGCAGATTATGAAATCCACACCTTTCGATTTGGCATATTCTATCTTGTCGTTCGCCTTTATGCCGCAATCAAGGGCTATGACGAGACCGAAACCGTTCTCAGCTGCCCAGTCTATGCCCTGGAAAGAGACTCCGTAGCCTTCGTCATATCTGTCCGGGATGTAGAAATCCACTTCCGATGTCAGTCTTTTCAGGAATGAATAGACCAATGCGACTGCCGTGGTCCCGTCCACGTCATAATCTCCGTAGACCAGAACAGGGGTCTTCTCTTCGACAGCCCTGCGGACACGAGACACAGCCAGGTCCATGTCCTTCATCAGGAAAGGGTCGTGAAGCCCCTTGAGATCGGGACGGAAAAAGGCTCTTGCTTCTTCAAATGTCCTTATGTCCCTGTGGACAAGGAGCTCCGCCAGGACCGGATCTATGCCCAGTTCTGAAGACAGCCTGCTCACGACCTCCGGGTCGGCAGTCTCTTTCATTATCCATTTCCTCTCCTTGACCATATTTACGGCGATTGTGGCGATACGGTATATGTGGCGCATCAGTGTCAAATATACGCAGAAGCCGAGAGCAGAGCAAATCTATTTGCTATGCCGAGGCGATACAGTATATGTGGCGCATCAGCGTCAAATATACGCAGAAACCGGGAGCAGAGCAAATAATTATACAGGATATTTCCAGTCCTGCCGCCAGGCAAATGGAAATATCCTGTATAAGACAACCGGTGAAAAGACTCGGGCTTACTCAAGCCCCATGCTCTTCGCAATACCCATCTGCAGGCCGCGGAGCTCTGCAATACCCCTCATGCGGCCATAATATGAATAACCCGGGTTGGTCTTGCGGTTCAGGTCGTCGCACATCTGATGACCGTGGTCAGGACGTACCGGAAGGGAGACCTTCCTGCGCTGCTGCACCTCCAGAAGCGCCTTCATCATTCCGTACATATCCACATCTCCCTCAAGATGATTGGCTTCATAGAAATTCCCTTCGGCATCCCGCTTGGTGCTTCTGAGATGGACAAATCCCACCCTGTCACCGAACTCGTACATCATGGACACCATGTCATTGTCCGGACGGACACCGAAAGAGCCGGTGCAGAGGCAAAGACCGTTCGACACGTTAGGCACAGCCTCCACAAGTTTTCGGAAATCCTCCGCAGTAGACAATATGCGCGGAAGTCCGAGTATCGGATAAGGCGGGTCATCGGGATGTATCACCATCTCCACTCCGCACTCGTCAGCCACAGGGCAGATTTCCTTCAGGAAGTATATCAGATTGCTGCGGAGCTGCTCTGCATCCACACCGTCGTAGCGGGCGAGCGCTTCACGGAACTGGTCGAGGGTGAAACTCTCCTCACTGCCCGGAAGGCCTGCAATCATATTCCTGGTAATCAGCTCTATTTCGGCCTGATCCATCTTCTCGAAACGGGCCTTGGCCTTTGCTATCTCCTCAGCCGTGTATTCCTTCTCCGCTCCTTCACGTTTCAGGATGAAAAGGTCGAAGGCCATGAATGCAGCCCTCTCGAACCTGAGTCCCTTCGAGCCGTCAGCCATCTCGTATGCGAGATTGGTTCTGGTCCAGTCAAGGACAGGCATGAAGTTGTAGGTCACGCATTTGATGCCGCATTCAGCAAGATTGCGGATGGACTGTTTGTAATTCTCGATATATTTCCGGAAATCCCCTGTCTGGGTCTTTATATGCTCGTGTACCGGCACACTTTCCACTACACTCCATACGAGACCTGCATCGGAGATCATTTTCTGCCGTTTGCTGATCTCGTCCACAGTCCACACTTCCCCGTTGCGGATATGATGCAATGCGTGCACGATATCGGTCACTCCTGCCTGTTTAATGAAACTCAGGCTTATAGGGTCGTTGGGGCCATACCAGCGCCAACTTTCTTTCATCAGATACATGATTCTTTCTGTTTTTAGCGGATTAAATGGAAAATGCATCGAAACCGCCATCCACCACGGCCACAGTCCCGGTCACAGCCTTCGAAGCATCGGAAGCCAGCCAGTGAAGAGTCCCGAGGAGCTCTTCAGGCTCAAGGAACCTGTTGACAGGAGTATGTGCAAGTATAGTGTGCGACCTGTCAGTCAGGCTTCCATCCGGATTTGTGAGAAGCGTGCGGTTCTGGTTTGTAAGCAGGAAACCGGGAGCTATGGCGTTCACCCTGATTCCTTCGCTGAACTTCATGGCAAGTTCTGCGCAAAGATATTTTGTCCAGTTTGCCACGGCTGCCTTCGCTACGCCATAACCTGCCACTCTTGTAAGAGGTCTGAGCGCAGATTCACTGGCGAAATTTATTATGGAACCCGATTTCTGCTCCGCCATGGCCTTTGCGAAGACCATCGTAGGGATAATCGTCCCGAAAAGGTTCAGTTCCGTGACTTTCTTCACAGCCTCGACATCGAGGTCGAAAATGGTCTTGTCCGGCGGTACGGTAGCCGATGCCATATTGCCTCCGGCAGCATTCAGGAGAATGTCGATCCTGCCGTAACGTTCCATAATCCTGGAATAATTGTCTTCAAGCACAGCCTTGTCGAGGACGTTCGTCGGATAGAACACAGCCTCACCGCCATCCGCCTTGATTTCTGCGATGATTGACTCCGCAAGCTCCGCGGTGCGCTCCAGGTCCAGAAGCACCACCTTTGCGCCCTGAGCGGCAAAATACTTGACGATAGTGGTCCCGAGGATCCCGCAGGCCCCCGTCATGACAGCCACTTTGCCATTGATGTCAAAAAGATTTTTCATGACAGACTGATATAGATTAATCGTTGAACTTGTAATCTGCATTGAACAAAACCGTTTTCCGGCCTTGTGTACGTCCACAAAAGTAGGCTATTATTTTGGAAAATACAATAAAATGCACAATATTTGTCAAACAATCACATCAAACCGGAAAACTCTACAGGAAAATCCATGGCAAAGCAGGTAAAGATAAAGGATATCGCGGAAATGGCGGGAGTATCCGCGGGGACAGTGGACAGGATCCTGCACAACAGAGGCAATGTATCCGCAGCAAGCAGGGAAGCCGTCGAAAAGGCCCTCTCCGAAACAGGATACAGGTACAACATCCACACATCCGCCGTATCGCTGAAGAAAGGGTACAAGCTGGTGATAGCCATCCCTACTGCCGTGAAGGGAGAATATTGGGGGACTGTGCAGAATGGTATCGAACACGCTCTCGAGGAATATTCGGACATAACCATAGAGTGTGAATATGCATTCTACAACCAGTTCGACATCTATTCCTGCCGGAATTCCTTCGACAGCATCATGGAGAGGAAGCCGAGTGCCGTGATAATAGGCGCCACCTTCGTATCCGAGACCGTGCTTCTTTGCACGAAACTCGACAAATACGGGATTCCGTATGCCTTCGTGGATGCAGTCATAGAAGGGACAGACCCTGTAGTCACCTACTCTTCTGACCAGAATGCCTGCGGGAAGACAGTAGGAAGGCTGCTGGATCTCTTCACTCCTGAAAATGCCGGGATTGCGGTCTTCGGTTCGAGACGCATAGGCAATGAAAGAGCGAACAATTCCATGGTGCGCATGTCCGGTCTTATGGAGTATTTCAGCACCTGCGGCAAGAAAAGGGAGATAAAGGAATCGAAGATATCCGTGGCTGACCCCGACGAGTCCGAAAAGGACATAATAAGGTTCCTGGGCGAAAATCCTGAAGTGAAAGGCATAGCCGTACTGAATTCCAGAGGCTATATAATAGCCGACATCCTGTCCGGACACGGAATCCAGGACATGAACATCATCTCGTTCGACCTTACGGTCAACAATGTCCGCTGCGTCAGGAGCGGCAGCATCTCCGCCGTTATCTGCCAGAGACCGGAACAGCAGGGATTCCATGCTGTCAAAGCCATAATAAGGACATTGCTCTACAACATAAAAGAAAAAAATGTCCATCATTTCATGCCGATGGACATTATAATAAAGGAAAACCTGAATCAGTACAGGGAAATCTACAGCGAATAGGAATTCAGGACGCCACGGCCTTCCGTGACAGTTATCTTCACTTCACTCGCCTTGACCTGAGGAAAAGCACATTCAGACCTGCCCTCCTTTGCGGAGGACGAATAGATCGGGATGAACTGGCCGCCTCCGTCTGTGACGAGTATCTCGAAGCGGCAGTCGGTACCCTCTCCCCAGTCAATCGTCATCAAGTCGATTCCAGCCCCTTTTGCGGCAAGGACAATCACCTCGTCGCCGCGCTCCATCACTCGCGGACCGGAGTGGCCGACTGTGCCGGCTCCGGCTGCCTCATCTGTTCCGGCATCCTTTACCGTCAGTCTTTTCTGAAGTCTTATGTCGGCAGACGATGCTCCTATCATTATATCGAAATCCCCCGGCTCTACAACCCTTTCCATATTCCTGTCGAGCAATGACAGACTGCATGGAGTGAGCGTCATTTCCACACGTCTTGTCTCCCCGGGTTCAAGATGTATCCTGTCGAAGCCTTTCAGCATCTTCTCATAAACCGTAATGGAACTCAGGCAGTCGTGGACATACAGCTGCACCACTTCGTCACCGGCCATGTCTCCGGTATTTGTCACATCGAAAGACACTGTCACGGTATCGTCAGGCATTATTTCATCGGAAGAGAGTTCAAGCCCGGAATATTCAAAAGAGGTGTAGCTCAGCCCGTATCCGAAATCGTACAGAGCCCCGTTTATCCGGCTCTGGTCTCCGTCGGTCCCAGGCCTGCTGTTCCCGTCCACCTGCGAATTCGGCTTATACGGGAAATTGAACGGGATCTGGCCCACAGTCTTCGGGAATGTCACCGTAAGTTTTCCGCCAGGATTGTAGTCTCCGCATATCACTTCCGCTATGGCCTGTCCGCCATGCGCTCCAGGATACCATGCCTCAAGAATGGCATCGGCGTGTGCATCCGCCCAGTTCACGGAAAGCGGCCTGCCGTTTATAAGAACCACTATCATCGGCTTTCCCGTGGCTTCCACGGCCATGAGAAGCTCGTTCTGGAATCCGGGGAGCTCCAGACTCGTACGGCTCTTGTTTTCTCCGCACGTCCTTTGTCCGCCGCCGACCACCACTATGGCCACATCGCTTCCGCTGGCTGCCGCCACAGCCTCATTCATCATGGACTTGTCCTCCGGACGCACCTCCACTGGCATGATCTCGGAAAGAGGCCATGTATAATCCACAAGGTCGCATCCTTTGGCATAGACCACTTCAGCCTGGCCCTCCAGACGGGTACGCAATCCTTCCAGCACGGAAGTGACATCTGCAGCCACCGGACCGTAGTGCGTCAGCGCATATGAAGTCTCGTCGGCATTAGGGCCTATCACAGCCACTCTCCGCAGTTTTTCCGGGTCAAGAGGAAGAGTCTTGTCCTTGTTCTTCAGGAGGACTATCGACTCCCGCGATGCCTGCAGGGCCACAAGATTGTTCTCATCTGAATCCACTTCTTCATCAGCAGCCTTGTAGTCGCGCTGATAAGGGTCATCGAAAAGGCCCACCAGGAACTTCACTCTCAGGATATCCCTGACCCTGTCATCTATCATGGACATCGGGATTGTACCCTCTTCCACAAGCGCCCTGAGAGGAAGCACGTAGCTGTCCGGGGAGCGGAAGGTGCAGCGGACATTCAGTCCCGCCTCCACACTCTGACGCACCGCCTCCTTCATGTCTGCAGCCACGTGATGCTTTGAATAAAGATATTCCACGGCATCACTGTCGGAGACCACATAGCCCTGGAAACCGAAATCTTCCCTGAGGCGTTCCGTCAGCCAGTAACGGCTGCCCTGCACCGGTATCCCGTCGTAATCATTATAGGAACTCATGACACCGAGCAGACCTGCACGGCCTATGACTTCGCGCCATGGATAAAGATGTATGTTCTCCACTTCATGAGGAGGCATCTGCGGATCGACACGGGCCATTCCTTCCCTTGCGCCCTTGTTGTTTGAATATGCCGCAAAATGCTTTCCGGTCGCAGCCACCTGGAAATCCGACTGCATTCCCGTGACCATGGCCACTCCGAGCTCGGCCACCAGATAAGGATCCTCGCCGTAGACCTCCTCGTATCTGCCCCATCTCTGATCCCGCCCCACGTCAAGGATCGGGGCATAGATGTTCGTATAGCCGAGAAGCCGGCCTTCCCTGCCTGTGATATAGCCGATTTTCCTGACCAGATCCCTGTTCCAGGTATGGCCGATGCCGAGCTGTGTAGGGAAATTCGTAGCCTTGTATGATTCGACTCCTCTGATTCCTTCGTTCGTGAAATCCACAGGTATGCCCAGACGTGTCTCTTCGACGAAGAATTTCTGCACCTGGTTCAATGCCCATGCATGACGTGAGGCCGGCCATACGTTGGGATTGTCCGAGACCGGGACTCCCCAGCCGAGGAAACCGTTCAGATGTTCATCTATGGCTCCGATGCCGTCTTTCCACAGCTTCTCCTTCCACTGGGGAGTCGGCAAATCATCCTGAAGCACCCTCCTGTACCCGTACAAAGTAACCATCTGGCAAGTCTTCTCCTCCATGGTCATCCGGGAAAGAAGATCCTCCACCCTGTCATCTATGTCGGCTTCAGGGTCCTCGTAGACATCCATGCGGCCGTTCTTGTTGAAATCTATCCAGCCTTTCCTGTAGATAGGATTGTCTCCAAGTTCGAATTTCTTCACTTTCCGCCCCGGTTCAGGAGCGTCTGCCGGTGTCCAGGACAAGAAAATGGCAGATACGCATGCAAACAGCGCTGCTACGGGCAAGATACTTTTCATTTTCAGATATATTTTCGGTTATCAGCATGTCTTTCGACCGTGTACGTACCCAAAGATATATCAAAATATTTTCACTTGCAAAAAAAGGGAATCCACCGGGCCGGTGATTACTTCAGCGATGCATATCCAATGACATTGTCCTCCGAGCATGCAGGAATTCGAATGCTGAACGAGAATTGCTCCAGAGAGCCGCTGTAGTCCGGACCGGGAATAATGTCATCGAACACTGCTCCGAATTCCTGTTTCCATCCTGAAAGAGAGCTCAGGATTTCCGTCATGTTCACCTGCACGGTGAAAGCCTCGGTCAGATCAGTACTGTTGAATCCGAGCGATGCAAGCGGATTGCATTCCACCGTGTTTTTCCTGTTCATTCCCTGCCAGAATGTAAAGCCGGCAGGAACATTGAAGGAGACAGTCCGCCCCTGAGATGAAACCGAGATGCCGGAAAGAGTGTTGAATACGCCCGTATCATCTCCGAAGCCCGCCACTGACACTGTGCCATTCCCGTCAGCCACATACTTCATGTCGAAACTGTAGCCCTGGACTGTACGCGGTGCCATGTCCTCTATCATGAATCCGGAAGCAGGATTCCCGAGATTGAACGAGACAGTGGCATCCTTCCATGTCTGCATGCGGTCACGCAGCTGCCCTATTCCGCTGCAGGCTTGAAGATATCTGTCCAGAATCTGCTGCTGCACCGCCGCAAGAACTTTCTCAGACACTGCCGCGTCCCTCATGGCTGAAGCAAAAGAAATATAAGAAGGATCCTCCGGCATAATTATAACCGCACGGTTTGAGAAATCCGTTGCAAACCCCTCCATGAATTCCATAATGGACCCGAATATTCCGCTGTTCTCATCCCCTTTTGCCGACGGATAAAGGCTGTTTTCGACCAGTGATTCCAGATAAGCTCCCCAAGCCCCGTCATTATCCGCTCCTGAATATTCGATATCCGGATTTATCCTTGAGATGTCTGTCCTGGAAACTATCCTCTCCAGCAACACATCGCAGCGGGTCACATCTTCATCGCCTGGCTGTATCTTGCCGATACTCAAATAGAACATATTGTTGTCCCCGAAAGCCACAGGAGGCAGGGAAAGGCAGGCGCTGCCGAAATCATCGTACGAATGCAGGACAGACTGCTCATCGGAACTGCCGTCAAGGCCGAACAGGGACGGGTCAGTATTGGCGATGAAAACAGCAGTGTAGGACCTGGACTGCGAAAGGGTGTCTTTCAGAGCCTCTCTCTGCTCCCAGGACATGTTTTCCCTTGTCAGAGGCCACACTGTCGTGCTTCCTATCCCGGGAATGTCCCTCTCCTTTTCAAGCTTGCCAGCACTGTCGTAAAGCAGATATTTCAGGGAGCTGATCCTCTCATTTGCCGGAAGGTTTTCTCCGAGGGCTTTGGAATGCAGTCCGCCTGCCACTGAATAATCCACTACACGCATGCCTTCAGCTACGGACGGAACATCCTGTCCTCCTTCTGAAGGGGAAAGAGTTTCAGGCTCTGCTGCCGTACATGCTGCGAGCAACGAGCAGAAAACCATGATTGCCATATAATGTGTCTTCATATATTCTCCGTTTATTGAATTTTATCCCCGTATCTATTCCCACACATCAGGTGCTACATCCACTACCGCGTCATCCGGGAATCCTGCATAACGCACCTCTCTGAAGCCGTCCTTGATACCGTTGAAACGCACTGTAGTCATTGTGGATGGCTTTATGGAAATGCTTCCTTCCTCCGACACCAGATAATACACCGCTGCAGAAGCAGAGCCTTCATATTTGACAGTGACTGTCGTCGCTGCCGGGATCTCCCCGGGGAGCAGGTCAAGCTGTATGATAAAATGGTTGCGTGTATTCCATGGCACATTCCTGTACTCGAAAACGCAGTTCATTTCGGAATGCTCTTTCAGGATAGCCTCTCCGTCTGCCTCATCATGAAGGTACATCACTGAAGGAGCCCTCATCGACACGGTGATATATTCCACTTCATCAGGGAACTGGTCTTCAGGAATACCCATGTCCAGCACAAGTCTGCCGGTAACCCTTTCAAGGGCAACATCTTCCACAAGTTCCTGGTCAGGAAGGAGCCACCTGTCCATGATTTTGCGATACACATGCAGATCCGCTTCTGAGGAAATGAGGGTCACATCCGCCTGCTGTGCCTCCAGCACCTGCGAATAGTCTATTACAATGCTGTTGAAATCGCATCCGTCTTCTTCCGCCAGCATCGAAGCCCCGTCTATAAGGCCTGTCGCCCCGGATTCTCCCGGGAGATAACCGATTCCGTCAGGTACTGACACGAAAGCGAACTTGTACCACTGAGCA
>CALVDT010000085.1 GCA_944326385.1 uncultured Bacteroidales bacterium
TGAACGGTTCATGAGAATGTCCGATGGACATTCGAAAGTGAGCAGGGTCGCTACAGCGACTGGGGTTTAAGATAAACGGATTTCGAAGAAATCCTTAACGACTGTTCGACGAATTCCCTGGTGCTGAGCAACATAAATTCGTCGAACTGACGTTAATTTATGCAGGTTGTCAGATTATGACTTCAGTGTCACTGCCCGGAGCCCACGGACTGACGGATATCTCTATGGAGAAGGCGCCGGACTCCACCGGGACATCCGGGGATGAAGAACCGATCCTGGTAATCTTCAGTTCCTTTATATCATATGTATGGTTTGATTCGATGCCGGGTATGCTGACCGGATAATAATAGCCTTTTCCAAGTATCTCGACTTCTATCACCAACCTTGTGTACCTTGGGGACCAGACTGTACTCGTCACGGAATCCTCTTCAGTTCCGTTCGGGTAACAGTAGAAATAATGTACTGTATCATAACTGGTTCCGTTTTGTATCGGGTCATCGAGATCTCCGCTGCTCAGCAGCTCCGGAAGTTCCGTATCCAGGCCGTATTTGTTCAGCCATCCGGAAGGCGTCCCTGTCCCCGAATATGGAACATCTCCGGCCACATTTGCAAGAAATATCCTTTTCAGTACGATCTCAGCATTCGAATAGGCTGGAGCCGTCATGGCATTCGTAATCTTTTTTACCGACACTCTTGCGGCAAGACGCTTCACATCTATATACACCTTGGGATCAGCTTCCGAAATATCCTTCACTGATGAACCTGCCATAACAAAGGCAGTTGCCGAATTGTCCGCCATCATGGAACGGGAAGACATAAGTTCCTGTCTGGAAGCCACATCAGCCAGATCAGGTGCGTTCACCACGGCAACTAAATCCTTTGGCCCTGACGTACAGTCTACCGTGGCTGTGTTGCCGGTACCTGAAGTGTAAGCATCCAAAGTCCCGTCTTCCCTGAAAACAAACACCTGGAAATCATTCACAAGCCCCTCACTCCCGGGACTTGTCATCTTGGTGGCTCCCTGCGGAATGGATACCTCCACCCGGATCTTCTCCCGGTCAACCTCGGCAGTCCGGTCAGGTGAAACCATTTCACACGAAACCGCTGCTGCAAGAAACGCACATGCCGGTACAATCCTGTTCTTTTCAAATTTCTTTCTTTTCATTGAATATCATTTTAGTATTGGTTAATCATAATTGGAGATACGTGTCCCCCTCGTTTTTTCTCACCACTTCAGACAGTTCCGGATCCAGATTTGCCCTGTGACGCATCGACGGATCTTTCTGCACGCTGCGCCTGAAGGATATCAGAGCCCTGTCCGTTTCCCCTATCCTGGCCAGAAGTATGGCCTCGAGATAATCCGTCCTGGCATCCGTGATCTTCATTCCGGAAAGGATGGAAAGAGCCGAATCATTATAACCGGACGAAGCGAGTGCAAGTGCCGAATTATAGTCCCCGTATGAAGCAAGGATGGTGGCCGCTGTCTTGTAGTCAAGATTCTTCAAAGCCATCAGCCCCTTCATATATAAGGTGTCGACCACCCTGGTGTGAATCGTATCCTTCTTCACCCCTGTCCTGTGAAGGTGGAAACTGAAGGTCACTGTCCTCAGTCTCGGATAAATGCTCTCCCTCATGTAGAGATATTCGGGCATTGATGAGATCTTCCTTTCCGCTTCATCCTTGTCCGTCATGGCGGCATAAGCGATGACGGACTCCCTGGCGGTGCCGCTCATGACCGTATCCCCGGAAACCATACGGACAAGATGATCCCAGTTTTCCGGCACAGACCTCGAACGGACCTGCGTCATTTCAAGCCCCTTCACCTTATCCATAATATATGATCTGACTGCCATGGAGCGTCTTTCCGCAAGCCGGGCATTGTACTCCCAGGTCCCTTCCGGAGAACAGGTGGCCGTCACTATGACCGAGTCGAGCACAAGATCCTTCCTGACAGCCACGTCATGGAAACATTTGCGGATCCGGCGGAGTTCGGAAGAATTCCCTTCTGAAAGAGTGTCAAGTTCAGTACATCCTTTCGCAAAATCCAGGAAGGCCTCCGTATGGTCAGTCACGACCCTGTCCACTACCTTGAAGACATACCTTGTGGAATTGTCTGCAAGTGTGGACAAGGAACTGATGTAATAGGTCAGTTTCTCCGGAGAAGGCATCTGCATCACCAGCTTCCCGTCCCTGTAGACCGAGCCGCCCAGACTTACCGACAGTTTCCGCATCCCCGGACCGGCTGCCATGGTATGGGTATACCTGTACATAAGGCTGCCGTCTCCGGCCGACATGACCGTATCAAGTACTACCTCATTTATTACAGGGGATTTGACATATTTCCTGAACATCTCTTCCTTGCTGTCCATCCTCTTGTCGTTCCTCCTTTTCCGCATCATATCGGTGTAATGCCTCAACGCCTCTGCCTGACTGACTCCGAAAAGATTCTGCGCAAGAGGCTCAGGGACATACGAAGAGTCCGTCTTCATCGCTGCAGTCTCAGGATAATAGCGCTTCAGAAAAGTCTCAAGCTGCTCCTTTCTTATGAATGCCGTGGAGTCCGTTATGATCGACTCCAGGAATTCCCTGTACCTTTCATAACCGCGCAGCTGCCGTTTCCGGTAGGCAGATCCGGTGATGAATACAGGATCAAGAGGGATATTCCCGGAAGATGTCTCTATCAGAGGCGAGAACCTCAACTGATACTCTGAAGCGATCATACCCTCCGGAACAGTTATGTCGAACGAGAAAGATATCTTCCCTGCCCGTTCAGCCACATTCCTGAACCTGGCGACAACTTTTGATGCTGTTATCACATCCGTCGCTGTCATTTCCCCAGTTTCCGTATCCCTGATTGCATTCATGATTACAGGACCATCCGATACGTCAACCGAATCCACGTATTCCTTACCGTCACTTTTCTCCGAAGCCTCCGGCATTTCATCGGAAACAGACAGCGACACCTGGCCGGCCGCCTCCGCCATACCGGCATACCGCCTGTACGACGAGCAGGAAACAAGACATGCAGCCAATATGAAAAAGGCGGCCCGGGTAATCATCCTATCAGAAAACATACACAAGTGACAACAGTAATTCGTTTGGCAATATGAAACCTTTTGTACCGGAATCCACGGTCAGTCCGCAGGCAGGGCAATCATAGACTGTGTATTTCTTCACCCCCGTCCACAGTCCGAGCCCGAATTCCAGATTCAGATTCGGATGCAGCATATATGAATATCCTGCCGAGAAGCCTATTCCTACTCCGTCGCCCTCTTCTGTCCGGCTGGAGAAGAGGCCTCCCCTGTTATATTCCTGGTATTTTGCCTTTGCGGCAACCCACCATCCTGAATAGATATGCCATGGCCATAGCCTGACCCCGAGTTCATATGACTGCTGCCTGCTCTGCATCGTGGAATCATCCGACGGGAGCTTGAATGTGAATGGATTGAATTTGGCTCCTGCATTCAAGCTCCAGTGCTGTGAAAGGCCGTATGACGCTTCCAGATTCATTGTCCCCAGATACAGATAACCGAGAATATTGGTCGAGACGGCAAAGCGTCTTGCATCCAGGGACTGAGGCAGAGCCAGGAAGAGTACGGTAATGATTGCCAGTATCCTGCCCATGTCATTTATATTTTACGAACACCTGTTCTATCATCCTGGCCTTTTCGGGGAACATCGAGACCAGTCTGGACTGCAGGACGTCAAGACTCGTCACGTCAGACTGCATGGCCTCCAGAAAGTCTGACCGGGAAAAACCCCTCTGGTCAAGATATCTGAATATCTGCGGACTGAACCAGAAACCTGTCCCGAACTGCGGCATCGGACCACCGTATCTCTCCTGATACATCGTACTTTCCACATAATAGGCCCACATCTCCCCTATTTCACAGTATCCTGCATACAGATCCGAACCGTCACCGTAAGTCATGCCTCCAGTGTTAACATATGACCTGAGGATATATTCTACATATCTGTTCCAATAGTCGGTGCCCACCTGGGCAAAATGGCTGCAATGTGCAAGTTCATGACACACGGCCCTGTAGGCATCGCCATAGCTGTCCATGTCCGCTGTCCCTATCGTCACATCGGGGGCAAAATACGAAATCAGCGAAGCGAAAACCCCGAGGAAGTCCTTTACCAGGGAATGGGAGACCCCCACCTTATGATGCAGCAGGATAGCGCTGCTTGCATCCAGTTTTGACATAAGCCATATCCTGAGATCACCCGGAGGCAGTGTGAGATCCATATCCTCTTCCGCACACCTTGATATATAGTCGTATGCGGCATTGTTCACCACGGAACGCAGGAAGAGTGTACGGTCGGAATCCTTTGTAATGGTAGCATTGAGTCCGGTGGAAGGCCCCTTGCCGAGGGACGATGCCGACGCCGGCTGAAGAATAAGGTTGAACCCTATGGCAAAACCTTTCTCGTTCTTGAACACAAGCCTGTACTTCAGATTCGCAGAGAACTTCTTGGGAATCGTATAATAACCGTCCCTGTCGGTGTAGGTATTCGAGAATTTCACGAAGGAGTTGCATCTGATCCTCACTCCTGCCACTCCGAAAGGCTTTCCGCCATTTGCATCATCATCGACAATCATGATACGTCCCGACGGGTTCGTCCTGCTGCCTTTCGTCTCCGGCTGCAGCATATCGGCATTGCCTGTAAGTCTGAATGCCTCCCGTTCCACAGCTTCCCAGTCAATACCGTCCGAAGTCCTTGTCACGGGATCATACTCCGTGATGTTGCATTCGTCAAGTATCTCATATTCTACGTCAGGGAATTCATAATCGGCCGGGACCACGGCATACTGCCATGTGATCCTGTCATCGGCAATCGACGGGTCATGATAATAGTCTCCGTCTACGAGTATCTCGTAGTCCACAGGATAATCCACAAGATCCAGTCCGGAAGATGTGAGCAGGTCGAACTCACCTTCGTTTTCCGGAAGGAAACGCACATACAGGTGCGTGGTCTTCACCTCATTACGGGATTTTGTAGGATACAACGCCGCGTAGGCGTCCCGCATGTTCTCCGTCGTGTACGGATTCTCCAGTTTGTCCCCGAGGACAATCATCCCGTGCGATACAGCAGTCTCCACCGTCCCGCCTGGCATGACGGGACTGTCAATGTCCACCCCTTCTTTGCTGCAAGCCACAAGCATTGCACACAAAATTGAAAAGCCCATCAATCTGTCCATAGTTCATTTTTGTTTACGGTGCAAAAGTAGGAGGAGTTATCCGTGTTGTGAAGATTTAAACGTTTAATCAGGAAAAAACGCCTGCAGCCGCCTGTATCGCATCTTTTCAGCGGCAAAAATAAGGTTTTCCCTTCCGCACGGTTTTTAAACCGTCTTAATTTTTCATTGATTACAAGCACATTAGAGCAAAGACAGAAAATAGCCGTTTTACAAGCCGTATTGAAATTCCTGATATAAATTTTCAAAACTGCTTCATGATTGTTCAAGTTGTAATTTTTTGTTTAACTTTGCGGCCGATTCGGAAAACCGGAGGAAAAAACAACATTCATCATCATGAATTTCATATTATTGATAGTCGTAATTCTGATCGCAATCATAATGGTGGCTGCCGCCATCGGAATCGCAAAGGCCATTGCGCCGCGCTCCTACAATCCCCAGAAAGGCGAGCCATACGAATGCGGTATCCCAACAAGAGGAAAATCATGGATGCAGTTCAAGGTGGGCTATTACCTGTTTGCCATACTGTTCCTGATGTTCGATGTCGAGACGGTGTTCCTGTTCGCATGGGCCGTCGTGGTCCAGGATCTCGGCATTTACGGTCTGACAAGTGTCCTCTTCTTCCTGCTCATACTCGTGCTCGGACTCGCATACGCATGGAGGAAAGGCGCTCTCGAATGGAAATAAAACGCTGGTGATATGAAAAGGAAAGTCAACATAAAGTCAATGGAATACGAGGATTTCAACGATAACGAATATATCGAGGGAATGCTCAAGGAACTCCGCGAAAACGGCACAAACGTGATTGTCGGCTGTCTCGATGATGTGATAGAATGGGGCCGAAGCAACAGCCTCTGGCCTCTGACCTTCGCCACGAGCTGCTGCGGCATAGAATTCATGGCTATCGGAGCTGCAAGATATGACTTTGCAAGATTCGGTTTTGAAGTGGCGAGATCATCACCGAGACAGGCGGACTTCATCATGGTGGCAGGAACCATCACACACAAGATGGCCCCGGTCCTGAAACGGCTGTATGATCAGATGGCGGATCCGAAATACGTGGTTGCCACGGGTGGATGCGCCATAAGCGGCGGGCCGTTCAAGAAATCATACCATGTGGTGGACGGAGTGGACAAGATCATACCTGTGGATGTGTACATTCCGGGATGTCCTCCGAGACCGGAGGCCATGCTGTACGGACTGATGCAGCTGCAGCGCAAGGTAAAGGCCCAGAGATTCCTCGGAGGCATCAACAAGGGCATAAGTGAAAAGGAATACGAGAAACTGATGAGAGCCGATACGAATACCGCCGAAGATTCCAAGGCTTACGATGAATCAGGGTTGGCATAAAGACAGATGGAAATGGAGAACAATATCGATATCAAGACAAGACTGGCTGCCTTTGATGCCGAATGGTCGGAAGCAGGCGACGGACTGTACCGGATTCCTGCCCGGTCTTTCAGAAAAGCGGCCGAATATCTCAAGGAGGAAGGAGGATTCGATTTCCTCCGCAGCCTTACCGGTATGGACTGGGGCGAGAAAGGCCTCGGCTGCGTGTATCATCTGGAGAATACGTCCACCGGCGCGAATGTGGTGCTGGCCACCGCGGATGAAAACAGGGACAATCCGAGTCTTCCGTCGGTCCATGACCTGTGGAAAGGCGCCAATCTGAACGAAAGGGAGGCATACGATTTCTTCGGGATAAAATTCATCGGCCATCCTGACTTGAGAAGGCTGTTCCTCAGGGATGACTGGAAAGGACATCCATTCAGGAAGGACTATGATGAATCGCTGAATCCGCTGAACATGGAAAACGAGTCGCAGGACGACACCGCACTCAGCTATGAGATGACCAAGGCCGGAGACTACATCCTCAAGAGACATCCTCTCTTCGAAGAAGAGGAATATGTGATCAATATCGGTCCGCAGCATCCGGCGACCCACGGTGTGCTCAGATTCCGCGTATCTCTCGAAGGTGAGACCATCAAGAAGATTGACCCGCACTGCGGATACATACACAGGGGTATCGAGAAACTCTGCGAGACAAGCACATATCCCCAGACGCTCGGATTCACCGACAGGCTCGATTACCTTGGGGCCATGCAGAACAGACATGCCCTCTGCATGTGCATAGAGAAAGCGCTCGGGCTTCAGGTATCGGACAGGATACAATATATAAGGACTATCATGGACGAGCTGCAGAGGATAGATTCACATCTTCTGTACATATCATGCCTTTGTCAGGATATGGGGGCCCTTACGGTGTTCTTCTTCGGGTTCAGGGACAGGGAGAAAGTCCTCGACATTCTGGAACAGACCACCGGCGGAAGACTTATCCAGACTTACAACACCATCGGAGGAGTCCAGGCGGACATACATCCGGACTTCACGCGGAAAGTGAAGGAATTCATAAAGTACATGAGGTCCAAGATGGACGAATATCACGAGATATTCACCGGCAATGTCATAGCGCAGAAACGTCTGGTCGGCACCGGAGTGCTGTCCAGGGAAGATGCGATATCCTTCGGAGCCACAGGAGGCACAGGCAGGGCTTCCGGCTGGGCCTGCGATGTCAGGAAAAGACATCCGTACGGAGTCTATGACAAGGTGGATTTCAAGGAAATAGTCTGCAGCGAGGGCGACTGTTTTGCCCGCTATATGGTCAGGGTAAAGGAGATAGAGGAAAGCCTCAAGATCATGGAGCAGCTCATTGACAATATCCCTGAGGGAGAATACCAGATGAAGGTAAAGCCGATAATCAAACTGCCTGAAGGCAGCTGGTATTCCGCTGTGGAAGGCAGCCGCGGTGAATTCGGGGTATTCATCGAGAGCCACGGGGACAAATATCCGTACAGGGTCAAGTTCCGCTCCACCGGTCTTCCGCTGGTAGCCTGCGTAGACACCATCTCACGAAACGCCAAGATCGCCGACCTCATAGCCATAGGCGGAACTCTTGACTATGTAATCCCTGATATTGACAGATAAAACACACTCGGTTTATGTTTGATTTCGGTATAGTAACCAACTGGATACATACACAGCTGACATCGGTGATGTCCGAACCACTGGCGATCTTCCTCGAATGTGTCGTCATCGGCGTCTGTCTTCTGCTGCTGTATGTCGTGATAGCCATTATAATGATCTATATGGAGCGTAAGGTCTGTGCCGCTTTCCAGTGCAGGCTGGGTCCGACCAGGGTAGGCCCCTGGGGAACCGTACAGGTGATATGCGACGTATTCAAGATGCTCACGAAGGAGATCATCACCATACGTCATTCCGACAAGTTCCTGTACAACCTTGCCCCTTATATTGTAATCATAGCATCGGTCACAGCCTTTGCCTGCATCCCGATCAGCAGGGGTATGGAGATTCTCGACTTCAATGTCGGTGTGCTCTTCTTCATGGCGGCCTCCTCCATCGGCATCGTGGGTATCCTGCTTGCAGGATGGAGTTCCAATAACAAGTTCTCGCTTATCGGAGCGATGCGAAGCGGGGCGCAGATGATCAGCTACGAGCTCTCCGTAGGGCTTTCCATCCTGACCATCGTGGTGCTCACAGACACGATGCAGTTCTCGGAAATCGTAATGCGGCAGGCTGACGGGTGGTTCATTTTCAAAGGCCATATACCTGCAGTTATAGCCTTTGTCATCTACCTGATAGCAGGAAACGCCGAAGTGAACAGAGGCCCGTTCGACCTGCCTGAAGCAGAATCGGAACTGACCGCCGGATATCACACCGAATATTCGGGAATGCATTTCGGGCTGTTCTACGTGGCCGAATTCGTGAATCTCTTCATAATCTCCAGCATAGCAGCCACCATATTCCTTGGAGGATGGATGCCGCTGCATATCCCGGGGCTTGACGGATTCAACGCAGTCATGGACGTGATTCCGGGCTTCATCTGGTTCTTTGCCAAGGCTTTCTTCATAGTATGGCTTCTGATGTGGATCAAATGGACATTCCCGCGGCTCAGGATCGACCAGATACTGACACTTGAATGGAAATATCTGGTACCTATCGGACTGGTCAACCTGCTCCTCATGGTCATCGTCGTAGTATTCAAATTGCATTTTTAATTATGGGCAGCTATATAAAAGGACTCTTTCATGGTCTGGGGACTCTCCTCAAAGGCATGAAAGTGACATTCAAGGAATTCTTCACCAGGAAAATCACGGAACAGTATCCGGAGAACAGAGCTACATTGAAAATGTACGACAGGTTCTGCGGGGAGCTGACCATGCCGCACGACGAAAACGGGAACAACAAATGCATCGCGTGCGGACTCTGCCAGATGGCCTGCCCCAACGGGACCATAAGGATAACATCCGAAATGGTTACCGACCCTGAAACGGGCAAACAGAAGAAACGTCTCGTGAAATACGAATATGACCTCGGCTCATGCATGTTCTGTCACCTCTGCGTGAATGCATGTCCGCACGATGCCATAAGGTTCTCGACGGATTTCGAGCACGCAGTGTTCACAAGGAGCAAACTTGTCAAAACCCTGAATAAGCAACAGTCATGAATATAACTCTTGATCTAATCGTTTTCATCGTTCTCGCCCTGTTTATAGTGGTGAGTGCGATACTGTCCGTGACCACCAAGAGAATCCTGAGGGCAGCCACCTATCTGCTTTTTGTCCTGATAGGCACTGCCGGAATCTATTTCCAGCTCAACTATTCATTCCTCGGTGCGGTCCAGCTTCTGGTCTATGCAGGCGGTATCACTGTCCTGTATGTATTCTCCATCCTGCTTACGTCCAGCGAGGGAGACCAGGCAGAGAAGCTGAAGAAAGGCAAATTCTTCGCAGGCCTTGCTGCAACTCTGGCAGCCCTCGGCATCTGCCTTTTCGTGATGCTCAAGCACAAGTTCCTGCCGCCGGTATTCGAGCACGGTGAACTTCCGGTAAGGGAAATAGGCCATGCACTGATGAGCATGGACAAATACGGATATGTACTTCCGTTCGAGGTGATAAGCGTTCTGCTTCTTGCCTGCATAATCGGAGGTATCCTTATAGCAAGAAAAAGATAAAGGGGGACATATGGTACACATGGAATATTACTTGATCGTCTCCACGATAATGATGTTCGTGGGCATATACGGTTTCCTGACACGAAGGAATCTGCTTGCAATGCTCATTTCCGTGGAACTGATCCTGAACTCGGTAGATATCAATTTCGTGGTCTTCAACCGTTTCCTTTTCCCGGGGCAGCTGGAAGGCTTCTTCTTCGCCCTTTTCGCCATCGGAATAAGTGCGGCCGAAACGGCTGTCGCAATAGCTATAATCATCAACATATACCGCAACATGCGCAATATCCAGGTGAAGAACCTGGACAAGATGAAGTGGTAACAATATCGAGAATATGGAATACACAATACTGATACTTCTGCTTCCGTGCCTGAGCTTCCTGCTCATAGGACTGCTCGGGACAAAGCTCAAGCCTGTCGCTGCAGGCACTTTAGGCACAGTCGTGACAGGTATCGTGGCTCTGCTCAGCTACTGGACCGCATTTTCATATTTCGGTGCCGGGCGGGACGGGAGCGGCGTCTACCCTGTCCTGACGCCCTGGAACGCCGAATGGCTTCCGTTCGGCGGCGGACTTGAAATAGACCTCGGGATACTTCTCGACCCTATATCGGTAATGATGCTTGTGGTCATATCGACAGTGTCGTTCATGGTCCACATCTATTCATTCGGGTACATGAAGGGAGAGACCGGCTTCCAGAGATACTATTCGTTCCTGTCGCTTTTCACGATGAGCATGCTCGGACTTGTGGCAGCCACCAACATTTTCCAGATGTACATATTCTGGGAGCTTGTGGGTGTCAGCTCATACCTGCTGATCGGGTTCTACTACACCAGGAAAGAAGCCATCGCCGCTTCCAAGAAGGCATTTATCGTGACAAGGTTCGCAGACCTCGGGTTCCTCATAGGTATACTTATCTACGGCTTCTACACAGGCTCTTTCTCATTCACCCCTGATGCGGAAGTGATTGGTACAGCCAAGGTCTTCCTTCCTCTTGCACTCGGACTGATGTTCATCGGAGGAGCCGGAAAGAGCGCCATGTTCCCTCTGCACATATGGCTTCCTGATGCGATGGAAGGACCTACACCGGTATCTGCACTCATCCATGCGGCTACAATGGTCGTGGCAGGAGTATACCTCGTGGCCAGGATGTTCCCTCTTTTCATCGGCTATGCCCCTGATGTGCTGCACATCACTGCCTACGTAGGTGCGTTCACCGCCCTGTATGCAGCAGTCGTAGCATGCGTACAGAGCGACATAAAAAGAGTGCTCGCCTTCAGTACCATCTCGCAGATCGGCTTCATGATAGTAGCTCTCGGTGTCTGCACATCAGCCGATCCTCACGAAGGCGGACTCGGCTACATGGCATCCATGTTCCATCTCTTCACCCATGCAATGTTCAAAGCCCTCCTCTTCCTCGGTGCAGGTTGCATCATACACGCCGTGCATTCAAACGAGATGTCGGCAATGGGAGGACTTCGCAAATACATGCCGATAACCCACCTGACGTTCCTCATAGCCTGTCTGGCGATAGCCGGGATCTGGCCGTTCAGCGGCTTCTTCTCGAAAGACGAGATACTGGCGGCATGTTTCGGCTTCAGCCCTGTCATGGGATGGGTAATGACATTCATTGCAGGCCTGACAGCCTTCTACATGTTCAGGCTGTACTATAATATCTTCTGGGGGAAGGAAAACAAGGAGCTCCATTCCGGACACAAGCCTCACGAGGCTCCTCTTGCCATGACCATCCCTCTGATATTCCTGGCAGCCGTGACCCTGTTCGCAGGCTGGATCCCGTTCGGGGAATTCGTGAGCAGCGACGGACAGGCATATCACATACACATAGACTGGACTGTGGCAGCTACAAGCCTGTGTGTCGCAGCTGCCGGCATTGCCCTGGCCACATGGATGTATGCACGTGAAGACAGGAAAGCGGCTGACGGACTCGCCGCACGTTTCAGCGGGTTGCACAAAGCGGCATATCACCGGTTCTACATCGATGAAATCTACCAGTTCATCACCCACAGGATCATCTTCGCCTGCATATCCGCACCGATAGCATGGTTCGACAGACATGTAGTGGACGGCTTCATGAATCTTCTGGCGTGGATATCGGAAAAACTGTCCTGGCTCATCAAAGGGATGCAAAGCGGGTATATACAGAGATACGGCATATGGTTTCTCGGAGGGGCATTGGGACTTACCGTCATACTGCTCCTGATCTGAGTTGAATATTGACTGAAAAAAACTGACATCAAGATATGAATATATTGTCACTTTTCCCGGCTATTCCGTTGCTTATGATGCTCGGGCTGTGGATTTCCAGAAACACGAAGCAGATACATGCCGTCATGGTGACAGGCGCGTCGCTGCTTCTCGGACTGGCCATCGCCCTTGTCTGCATCTATCTTGGCATGAGAGCCGACGGACAGACAGCTGAAATGCTGCTGACAGACAGTTTTATGTGGTACAGGCCGCTGAACATCGAATATGCCGTAGGCGTGGACGGGATCTCGGTAGCCATGATCCTGCTTTCTGCAATCATAGTATTCACGGGCACATTCGCATCATGGAAGATGGACACCAATGTCAAGGAATTTTTCATGTGGTTCTGCCTGCTGAGCGTGGGTGTGTTCGGATTCTTCATCTCCGTGGACCTTTTCACCATGTTCATGTTCTACGAGGTGGCGCTTATCCCGATGTACCTGCTCATCGGAGTATGGGGAACCGGAAAGAAGGAATACTCCGCCATGAAGCTGACCCTGATGCTTATGGGAGGTTCTGCCCTGATCCTGATCGGCATCCTCGGGATTTATTTCGGTTCAGGGGCGACTACGATGAATATCACGGACATAGCACAAATGCACAATATTCCTCTCGACATGCAGAGGATATGGTTCCCGATAATATTCATTGGCTTCGGTGTCCTCGGGGCATTGTTCCCGTTCCACACATGGAGTCCCGACGGTCACGCATCTGCGCCTACCGCTGTATCCATGCTCCACGCCGGGGTGCTGATGAAGCTGGGCGGCTACGGATGCTTCCGCATTGCCATGTACCTGCTTCCAGAGGCAGCACAAGAACTCAGCTGGATATTCATAATACTGACTACCATATCCGTAGTCTACGGAGCTTTCTCAGCATGCGTACAGACGGATCTCAAATATATCAACGCATATTCTTCCGTATCGCACTGCGGTCTTGTGCTGTTTGCAATACTTATGATGAACTCCACTGCGGCAACCGGTGCGATACTCCAGATGCTCAGCCACGGTCTTATGACAGCCCTGTTCTTCGCGCTGATCGGAATGATCTACGGAAGGACCCACACCAGAGACATCCGGGAACTGAGCGGACTGATGAAGATCATGCCGTTCCTCTCGGTCTGCTATGTCATAGCCGGTCTGGCCAACCTCGGTCTGCCGGGTCTCAGCGGTTTCGTTGCGGAAATGACCATCTTCAACGGTGCATTCATGGACAATGATGTCTTCCACCGCGTCGTGACTGTCATTGCCTGCACATCCATTGTCATAACCGCGGTCTACATACTCCGGCTTATCGGAAAAATTCTGTACGGGACATGCACCGACCCGGCACATCTGAAGCTCACTGATGCCACATGGGACGAAAGGCTGTCCGTAATAGTGCTCATCGTCGCGATTGCCGGTCTCGGACTCTTCCCTCTCTGGATGAGCGACATGATAAGCGAAAGCGTATTACCTGTTATATCTCATATATTGAACTGATATGGATTTCTCTGGAATTTTCACATACTTGTACACCGAGATAGCCCTTGTAGGGGTAACGGTGGCAGCATTGCTCTACGATCTTATAGCCGGAAAGCAGGGAAGACGGTATTTCCATGGTTTCCTGTGCACACTCATGCTGCTTTTCATAGCAGGCACCGTGATACCATACCATAAGGAGACCGTCGAAGTCTTCGGAGGCATGTACGTCTATTCACCTGTCGGAAGCATCGTAAAGAGCATTCTCGCAATAGGCACGCTGATAGTCTTCCTTCAGTCGGAGTCATGGCTCAGGAGAGAAGATACCGAGTTCAAGAGAGGTGAGTTCTATGTGCTGACGCTTTCTACTCTGCTCGGCATGGATTTCATGATCAGTTCCGGCCATTTCATGATGTTCTTCATAGGACTTGAGCTGGCTTCTGTCCCGATGGCCTGCCTTGTGGCATTCGACAAATACAGGCACAATTCGGCGGAGGCAGGAGCCAAATACATCCTCAGCGCCTTGTTCGCCAGCGGACTCATGCTCTACGGCATATCGTTCTTCTATGGCACGGCCGGGACACTCTACTTCGATGACATAGTCCCGGGAATCGACGGGAGCGCTCTCCAGATCATGGCTTTCGTCTTTTTCTTCACCGGGCTCGGATTCAAGATTTCACTTGTACCGTTCCATCTCTGGACAGCAGACACATACGAAGGTGCACCTACGACAGTGACATCCTACCTGTCGGTAGTATCCAAGGCTGCCGCAGCCTTCACTCTCATGGTTATTCTGGTGAAAGTCTTCGGACCGATGGCGGAATACTGGCAGACCCTGCTGTACATAGTGATAGTGTTGAGTATAACAATAGCCAACCTCTTTGCCATCAGACAGAAGAATCTTAAACGGTTCCTCGCATTCTCGTCGATATCCCAGGCCGGCTATATCATGCTCGCGGTAATAAGCGGAACACCATACGGAATGACCTCACTGGTTTTCTATGTTCTCGTGTACATGGCGGCCAATCTGGCGGCATTCGGGGTGATCTCGGCAGTGGAACAGAACAGCGACGGCAAAACAGGCATGGACGACTACAACGGCCTGTACAAGACAAATCCGAAACTTGCCGTCATCATGACACTGGCTCTCTTCTCCCTGGCCGGAATCCCTCCGTTCGCAGGCTTCTTCTCGAAATTCTTCATCTTTGCCGCAGCCTTCGAGCAGGGGTTCCACGTACTTGTATTCATCGCCCTCATCAATACGGTCATCTCGCTTTACTACTATCTGCTCGTCGTCAAGGCCATGTTCATCAACAAGAACGACACGCCTGTCGCGACATTCCGCAGTGACTGGAGCACAAGACTGAGCCTGCTTCTTTGCTTGGCAGGAATCATAGTTCTCGGCCTTGCAAGCTGTATCTTTGACGGGATCAATCTGTATGCGTTCGGAATGTAGTTAACGAGGGTGGGTCAAAAGTTACCAAAGTTCAAGACAAGCCTGATTTTCAGAAATAATTGACGGTCCGCTGTTCGATGTCGGAAAGGACGGTGTTGGCGAGGCGGCTGACACCGAAACGGAGGAGACTCTTGTCGAGCCACTCCTTGCCGAGGATTGCGGAGACTATGGAATAATAGCAGACCGCATCCAGGGATGTGGAAATACCTCCGGCTGGTTTGAATCCGACTTTCCTTCCTGTCTTTTCATAATATTTCGCGATACATTCGCACATCACGTATGCTGCAGCCGGAGTGGCGTTTATGCTTGTTTTGCCAGTCGATGTCTTGATGAAATCCGCTCCGGACTCCATCGCGAGGAATGAAGCTGCAGCTATAAGCTCGTGTTTGAGAAGCAGTCCAGTCTCAAGTATGACTTTCAGTGTCACCTTGCGTCCCTGTGAAGCGGCAGCCTCATCTATGGTCCGGCGAACAGCCTTGATCTCATTGCCCGCTGCATCCTGGTCTCCTCCTAAAAATGAATTCAGGGCCAACACGATATCGACCTCGTCAGCACCACCGAGCACTGCCAGTTCACACTCTTTCAACTTCACCTCCAGAAAGCTCTGGGAAGACGGGAAACAGGCCGAAACGACGGTAATGTGCACATTGTCGCAAGTCTTCGCGGACTTTACCACAGGAGCGAAATTCGGGTAAACGCAGATCGAGGCAGGAAGAGGATAGCCCGGGAATTCTTTGCTGAATCCGTTCACCTTCTCTACGAGAGCCGTAATGGATGCCGGAGTATCCTCAGTCTTGAGAGAAGTCAGGTCTATCATGGAGAGGCAGTCCTTCAACACCTGCGCAGACATCATGGTTTCAGCGTTGGCCGCTATCATTTCCAATCCGTGATCGATAGCTTCCTTATCGGGAGCATATCCATATTCCTTCAATAAGTTTTCCATATCTATTCCTTTATTTTAACGTCAGTTCAACGAATTTATGTTGCTCAGCACCAGGGAATTCGTCGAACAGTCGTTAAGGATTTCTTCGAAATCCTTCTATCTTAAACCCCAGTCGCTGCAGCGACAGCCCCTTTTCAAGGGGCGCCACCCCCATTTCTGCTCGCTCTCGAACGGCCTCCGGACGTTCTCGTGAACCGCTCACGACCTCGCTGGGGGCTCGTCGCAGGACTTCGTCCTGCTCCTTCAGTGGTAGTTCGATATCTTTCAATAAATCGAAATTCATCGAACTCATGTTATTTTAGAATCAATTATAATAGTCACCGGGCCATCATTCAGCAGTGAGACTTTCATGTCAGCCCCGAAAATCCCTCTTCCGACCGGCTTTCCGAGCTGTTCCTCAAGAATGCTGCAGAATTTCCCGTACAAAGGCCTGGATATTTCCGGTTTTGCCGCCTTGACATATGAAGGCCTGTTGCCTTTCACGGTCGAAGCATAAAGCGTGAACTGGCTGACGCACAGGATGTCACCTCCTACAGCTGTCACGGACAAATTCATCACCCCGTTTTCGTCGTCGAATATTCTCAAGGCACATATCTTCTTCGCCATCCACTGCATATCCGCCACGGAATCACTGTCCTCAAAGGCTGCAAGCACGAGAAGTCCAGCCCCGACAGAGACCTCATGATTTTCGGCAGGGACTGATACGGAAGCATGGCTTACTCTCTGGACTACTGCTCTCATTGCTATCCCCTTATCTGAATAAAGAAACCTTCTTCAATCAACGGCTGCACCAGCGCCGTCATCTCTTCCACGGAAAATTTCACGAGATCCTTCTCCGGAGTCTCCCTGTCCAGTGTATAGACCATGATCTCCCTCGGTCTGAGACTGCGCACGATATCCATCCACACCGGCAGATTGGATGCCGCAGAAGTATCGAACTGCGGAGACTTGAGGAACATGGTCTGAAGCACAAAATCCCCTTCGAACCGTTGCAATCCGGAGATAACCGCATCCAGATCATAATGTCCGGAAGGTCTGTTTACAAGCATGACACCCTCCAGGGATGATGCATCAAGCTTCATTATAGGGTTGTCCACTTTCCGCAAAGCCTCGAAAACAGGAGTCTTGACCACTGTAGTGGCGTTTGTCAGCACCGAAACCTTGGCATCCGGGTAGAAACGGTCCCTGAGAGCCACTGTACGTTCAATGATTTCAGGGAAACAGGGATTCAAGGTAGGTTCACCGTGACCGGAAAAGGTTATGGAATCTATATGGACTCCGTCTTTCCGGCAGTCGGCAAGCTTCTTTTCCAAAGCGTCGGCTGCTTCTTCCGTCTGTGGCATGGACCTGTCGCCAAGTCCGTCCTTGTTCCAGCCGCATTCGCAATATATGCAGTCGAAATTGCACAATTTTCCATGTTCGGGAAGAAGATTGATCCCGAGAGAGGCTCCGAGCCTGCGGCTGTGTATCGGCCCGAAAACGATATTGTCAAACCTGAGCATTGTCAAATCACTCTTTCTGAAATACTGTCAGCGGTCAGTCTGCCGTCAGCATCCACGTTCCTGATCAGGACAATCCCGGGTTTCTTACCTTCTTCCAGCGAGCCGAGCGTATCTTCCCTGGAAAGGAACTCCGCACCGTTGTATGTCGCCCACTGCAGAATTTCCCCGAACGGGACATCCTTGAACGACTCCTGAAGGCAGAACATTTCCCTGACCATATCCAGTGTATCATTGCTGGACAGGGAATCGGTGCCTACGGTTATTCTCAGACCGTTCCTGCGCATCAGCGGCACAGGTGGCAAAGCATTGTGGATAAATATATTGGATAGCGGACATACAGCCCACCAGACATTCTTCATATATTGCATGGCATAATCCAGAGCCTCCTGTGTCAGGCAGACATTATGCACCAGCAGGATATGTTCATCAAACGGGCCTTCATGCACCTTCCTCAGCCTGTCCGTAAAATAATACAGAGACTGTTTCCCCGTAACCGGAGGTGTACTCAGATGTCGTCCGTTATAATTGTCCGCGAGAGCACCTGCACCGGAAATCATCAGATCATCCTCTTCCGGACTTTCTTCCGAGTGATATGAGAGATAACCTGCAGCCAGAGCCTCGGCGGAAGCCGCTGTAAGCAGTTCCGGGCTCATGGTGTAGCAGGCATGAGGAGTCGGAGCAGCGTCTATGCGGCACTCTGCAGCCTTCTCCGCCAGTCTCCGGACATCGTCCATTACAGAGGCACAGTCTTCCGGCTCGGTTCCGAAGACTTCAAGAAAGGTCCGTGTATACATCGGACTCTCCGATTTCAGTCTGAAAGTATCATCGCAGTTGCTGATATCCGACATGGCTGAAACGCCCTGATTCCACAGGATGCCCAGCCATTCTGCAGCGATCTTCCTCTTGTTCTCCACTGAAGTGGAATCCCTGAGCTCATTGATCTGGTTGATGAAACCGGACATCCCGCTGCCTTTCGTGAATTTCCCCTGCAGATGGGAAAGTTCCAGATGACAATGCGAGTTGACAAGACCTGGGACTATGGCGCCATGACGGAAATCAGGCTCGGCTGCCGGATCCGGACACAGTCCGACGGAGACAATGGTCCCGTCATCGTCATATTCCACATAGGCGTTACGAAGAGGCTCCGGCGAGAGCCCCGTATAGATAAAATCAGATGCTGTCCGCTTCATGTTCACCTCCGTTGATTTCTTCCTGAGGGAAATATGTCTCATGCCCGAATTCGACCGGCTTCACAAAGGGTTGCAGGTCCATGATGAAATACTCCTGCTTCCCGGTGAAATATCCAAGGCTGTCCCGCACTGTCTGTCTCGGATACCCTTCATCGAAAATAAGTATCCTGCCGAAATCGAACCTTACCGATATCTCCGGCTTCATGGATTCCTCTCTTTTCTGCTCTCTCAGTTCGGCCTTGCCGTCGGCTATCCTCTCATCCAGAATAGAGGAAGTCTTCCTGAGTATGCGGGCAAAACGGTCGGGATCCTCCATATAATATGCGACACTTTTCCTGTAGTCATCGGAATCATAACCGTATTTCCGGAAGACGGCTTCGTACACGAAAGCCGTGTCAGCGACCCTTGACGCCTTGTAGTTCTGAATCAGCCACTGGTCAGCCACGAACATGTCGGCATAGATCTCGGACATCTTGTTCCTCGGTATCACGCGCCCGTCCCTGTCTCCGCATGAAAAGACCAGAAGCAAGGCAAGCGGCACCGGCAGATATTTCAGAAAAAGTGCTCTCATCCTGATGATTATCTCAATATTGCCCCGAACTCTTTTGAGAAAGCATTTACAAGACGGGACATGATGTTCTCCACATCCTTGTCAGTCAATGTCTTCTCGATATCCTGAAGGACAAAGCTCATGGCGTACTGTTTCTTGTCTGAAGGAATCTTGTCACCCTTGTAGACATCGAAAAGCGAAACGCTCTTAAGGAGTTTCTTCCCTGTCTTGAAGGCACACCTGTAGAGGTCTGAATATGAGACCTTCTCATCCAGAAGAAGCGCCAGATCCCTTTTCACCTCAGGATACTTCGGCATCTCGGTATATTTTATCCTGTCCCTTTTCACCAGGGCGAAAAGTTCCGGCCAGCTTATTTCGGCCGCATATACATTCTGCCTGATACCGAACTGCCTGAGCCGCGCAGGAGCTATCGTCCCCATGACTGCAAGCGGCCGGCTGCTGCCCTGCATCGTATAGACCAGACCTTCCGAAAAGATATCGGATGGAGCAGGAGAGGTTTCCATGCCGTAGATATTGCCTCCGAACCTTCTGAAAAGCAGTTCAAGATATCCTTTCAATGCGAAATAATCGCTTTTCTGCTGTCCGGTGCGCCACGATTTCTCTCCCGGCCCGGAAATGAAAAGAGAGAATGCTGTACTCTCGTTGTATGAATCAAGGGTCTTCCCGTCCGTCCCTGGATTGAACGAATATACGGAACCGTACTCGAAAAGCCTGAGGTTGTTCTCCTGACGGTTGACATTATAGGCGACAACCTCAAGACCGCTCATCAGCAGGGTCTGCCGCAACACATTCAGGTCCGAGCTAAGCGGATTGAGTATCCTGACGCATTTCTCCTCAGGGAATGTCGTGAGCCCCGAATAGTATTCGGATTTCGTGAGGGAATTGTTCATGATCTCGTTGAAGCCGTTTGCTGCAAGGAAATCCGAGATGGCATTGCGCACCTGCTCCGGCTCGGGTTTCGGAGTCGTATTCACCGACATCCTGACACCTGCCGGAAGTTCTATATTGTTGTAACCGTAGATACGGAGAATCTCTTCCACCACGTCGCACTCCCGGTAGACATCGATCATATAGGATGGAGCCGCCACTTTTGCACCTTTCAGATTACCTGCGGCATCGTATTCCCTGGAAAGGAACTCGTACTGGAGACAAGTAAGGATGGTCTCGATCACGTCATGGCCGATCTTCTTGCCTGTGAAGGCTTCAATCCTGTCATAATCCAGATCAATGATCTTCCTGTCGATCTTTTCAGGGTAGAATTCCTGCATCTTGCCTGTAATGCGTCCGCCGACAAGTCCGCAGATAAGCAATGCGGCGCGTTTTGCAGCCCATACCGGAATCTGGGGATCCGCCCCTCTTTCATATCTGAACGAAGCATCCGTGCTGAGTCCATGACGCCTGGCGCTCTTTCTGATCGACACAGGATTGAAATACGCGCTTTCCAGGAATACGTTCACTGTAGATTCAGTGACACCGGACTCCTCTCCTCCGAACACTCCTGCAAGACACATGGGCTTGACGGTGTCGGCTATCATAAGATCTTCACGGGACAATGTTCTCTCCACTCCGTCGAGAGTTGTGAATTTCTCGCCTTCCTCCGCTCTGCGTACCACGACCTTGTTCCCTTTGATCTTCCCGGCATCGAATGCATGGAGGGGCTGTCCTATTTCCATCAGGACGAAATTCGTGATATCCACCACATTGTTTATCGGTCTGAGTCCTATGGAAAGGAGCTTCTTCTGAAGCCATTCAGGAGAAGGTGCCACTTTCACCCCGCAAATCGTGGTTCCGGTATAACGTGGAGCACCGTCCGGAGCCTGGACATCCATGGTTATTGCCCCGTCTATCTCATCCGGGGACGTGCATATTCCTTCCGGACCTTCCCGGAATGCAGACACGTCAGGAATCTCCAGAGAGCAAGGTATATTGTTCAGCTTCAGATATGCATAAAGGTCTCTTGCCACACCGATATGGGAAGCCGCATCGATTCTGTTTGCCGTAAGTCCGATCTCGATTACGGTATCGCTTTCAAGATGCAGATACTCCTTTGCCGGTGTTCCCGGTACGGCCGACGGCTCAAGGACCATGATGCCGTCATGGGAATTCCCTATTCCCAGTTCATCCTCGGCGCAGATCATCCCGAAAGACTCCACCCCGCGGATTTTCGACTTCCTTATCTTGAAATCATCCCCAAGTACAGTACCTATGGTGGCGAGCAGGACCTTCTGGCCGGCAGCAACGTTAGGTGCACCGCACACTACCTGAAGAAGTTCATCAGTGCCTGTATTCAGCCGCGTCACATGAAGATGGTCCGAATCCGGATGGTCCTGGCATTCCACCACTTCCGCGACTATGACTCCGGCAAGCCCTCCCGGAATCTCTTCAACTTCCTCTACGGCATCGACTTCAAGGCCTATGGAGGTCAACGCCTCTGCCACTTCCTCTGGACTGAGATCACATTTGAGATAATCTTTCAGCCAATTGTAAGATATCTTCATATTATCGGATTTTTACTGTTTCAAATCTTGTTTCGAGAACAACGAGTTCACGAATTCCCTTTTGTCGAACACCTTCAGGTCATCGACGCTTTCGCCTATCCCGATGAACTTTACCGGCACCTTGAACTGGTCGACAATCCCTATGACCACTCCGCCTTTTGCCGTCCCGTCGAGCTTCGTGACTGCAAGAGATGTCACTTCCGTAGCCCTCGAGAATTCCTTGGCCTGCTGGAAGGCATTCTGACCCGTCGAGCCGTCAAGCACAAGAAGGACATCATGCGGAGCATCGGGTATGACCTTGCGCATCACATTCCTTATCTTAGTAAGCTCGTTCATAAGGTCCACCCTGTTATGCAGACGGCCTGCCGTGTCGACAAGCACCACATCGGCATCTTTGGCCACTGCGGATTTCACGGTATCGTAGGCTACAGATGCCGGGTCAGCACCCATGCCCTGCTTGACAATGTCCACTCCTGCACGTTCAGCCCATATTCCCAGCTGGTCCACCGCAGCAGCCCTGAAAGTATCCGCAGCACCGAGCACCACCTTCTTCCCCATGGACTTCAGTCTGGATGCAAGCTTGCCGATGGTGGTGGTCTTTCCGACCCCGTTGACCCCGACCACCATTATCACATAAGGTTTTCTTGAAAAATCAAACGGCATGGTTCCGTCGGAAGCCGCATCCTGGTCCTCATCCGAGACATTCAGCAGCTTCCCTATCTCATCGTGAAGCAGATCCACAAGTTCATCGAAGGTCACATACTTGTCCCTCTGCACCCGCTCTTCGAGATTGTCAATTACCTTCAATGTCGTATCCACGCCCATGTCAGTGGCTATCAGCGCCTCCTCTATGGCATCGAGCGAATCGTCATCTACCCGTGACTTTCCGGCCACGGCCCTTGATATACGCTCGAAAAAACTTCTCTTGGTCTTCTGGACTCCCTTGTCAAATATTCCCATAACCGTAATACGTGAAATAAAACTTTCAAAGTTAGTCAAATTCGCGGAAAAAACGAAAAAGGAGGCGTATCATAATTGCAAACTTCCGCGTTATTGTCAACTCTTACATACCGAAAGGGACTGCGCCAAAATTCATCATTTTGACACAGTCCCCGATCATATATCAAGTAGGGATTACTTCTTCGCAAAGAAGTCCTTTACTTTTTCTGCCTCTACAAGCTCTTCCTTGAACATGTATGCACCTGTCTTGGAAGACTTGTCCATGCGGATGCATTTGACCATAGTCTTAGCGCCTGACTTGGCACTGAAGGTTGCGACTGCTTTCTTTGCCATAATCTGTTCCTCTCAATTATTTTATCTCGCGATGAAGAGTCATCTTCTTGAGGTAAGGATTATATTTCATACGCTCAAGACGCTGAGTTGTGTTCTTCTTGTTCTTGGTAGTGATGTATCTTGAAATACCAGGTACACCGCTCTCCCTCTGTTCAGTGCACTCCAAAATCACCTGCACCCTGTTACCTTTTGCTTTCTTTGCCATATCTCACGGAAATTAGACAATGTTAATATAACCCTTCTCCTGTGCAGCCTTTACAGTTGCATCCAAACCGTTCTTCGCGATATTCTTAATACCTTTGCAAGAAACCTTCAAAGTAACGAATCTCTGCTCGGCCTCAGACCAGAACTTCTTGGTCTTCAGGTTGATAGCAAAAATACGTTTTGTACGTTTCTTTGAATGGGAAACATTGTTTCCTACCATTCTCTTCCTACCTGTAACTTGACAAACCTTTGCCATTGTATATAACTTTTTTGATTTTTCACTTTAAGGGGCTGCAAATATCGTTAAAAAAAATCTAAAAACCAAGCTTTCAGACGAATTTTAAGAAACGGCCCCACCTTATGTTTCCGGGGAACGGCTTGTTCCTGTCGGTCGAAAGCCATATCACGACAGGCTTGCCGACTATATGGTCTTCCGGGACAAAACCCCAATACCTAGAATCCAGGGAATTATGCCTGTTGTCCCCCATCATGAAAAAATAATCCTGACTGAATGTATAGCTGGAAGTCTCCTTTCCGTTTATGAAAATCCGACCGTCTTCCCCTACCTCCAGAGTATTGCCTTCGTATGCCGTTATTATCCGGCTGTACAGAGACAGATTCAGGGAATCAAGTGTGACGGTTGCCCCCTTTTCCGGTATCCACAAAGGCCCGTAATTGTCTCTTGTCCACTTGTAGTCCTTTGTGAAAGGGAAAATAGTCAGATATGAATCCGGATCATCCGGGGGATATACATCGATGTTCGGCTCTACGGACTTGACGTTAGGATAACTCTTTACCTTTTCCAGCCGTTCAGCCGTGAGCGGCATATAAGGATAGCCGGGCAGCTGCTGGTCATACCAGAGCTCTCCGGTATTCAGACCGAGAGCATCCAGATTGACAGGATTTATACGCTGTCCGTCGGTGACCACGCGATATGTGTTCTGGACTCCGGGATAAACCTCAAGAGGCTCCGAATTCACATATACCAGACCGTTCCTGATCTCGAGAGTGTCACCGTGCACGGCAACGCACCTCTTCACATAATGGTCTTTCTTGTCCATCGGGCGGACCTTGACAGGGCCGTAATACGAAATTACATTTTCGCGCCCTATGGTCCTGCACATGGCGTAGTAATCCTCTGCCGGCACTTTGGTCAGCACCGTATCCCCATGCGGGAAACCGAATACGACATAATCGCCCCTGCGTACCTCGCGGAAACCTTTAAGCCTTCTGTACTTGCTCTGGATAAGAGTGGAATACGACTCTTTCCCGAAAATCACATTGTGCGTAAAAGGAACCGTAAGCGGAGTCTGAGGGACTCTCGGTCCGTATGTCAGTTTGCTGACGAAAAGATGATCCCCCGTCATAAGGGAACTTTCCATCGATGATGAAGGAATCTTGAACGCCTGGAAGAAGAATATATTGATGAACGTGACCACAATCACTGCGAAAATGATGGCGTCAAGCCATTCAAACAGAGGATTGTGTTTTTCTCCTTCCTTGTACGTCTTCTTCCAGAATATCCACTTCACCTTCCCGGTGATGTGATGGTCTAAAATCACTACAAGGCCAAAGAGCCACCAGTAATTCCCCAGCCAGATGACCCACAGCAGGTACAGCAAGGCCCAGAACCCGAACCTCGTCCACCTGTTATGGTAAAATTCCTTCCAGCCCATTCAAAGAACTATTTTACAGAATTGATAATTGCCTCGAATGCCTGAGGATTATTCATTGCAAGGTCTGCAAGCACTTTACGGTTCAGACCGATGTTCTGTTTTCCGATCTTGCCCATGAACTGCGAATAAGTCATACCGTACTGACGCGCAGCAGCGTTGATTCTCTGGATCCACAGCGCACGGAAATTGCGTTTCTTGGTCTTGCGGTCACGGTAAGCGTATGTAAGACCTTTTTCATAAGTGTTCTTGGCTACCGTCCAAACATTCTTTCTTGAAAGAAAATACCCGCGGGTCTTTTTAAGGATTTTCTTGCGGCGTGCCCTTGAGGCAACTGAATTTACCGATCTTGGCATAAATTTAACTGTTTTATGGAGGCAGTGTCCTTTAAAGGAGCTTTTCTACTGCATTCCAAGTTTGACTTAATGAATACTCAGATACCAAGCAGATCTTTTACCCTGCTCTGATCAGCCGGTGCTATCAGACCGAAATGAGTCAGGTTCCTTTTCTGCTTCTTGGTCTTCTTGGTGAGAATGTGGCTCTTGTAAGCGTGCTTTCTCTTGATCTTTCCCGTTCCGGTAAGCTTGAAACGCTTTTTTGAACCGGAGTTGGTCTTTGTCTTTGGCATAGTTAAACTTTTTGACTGTTAATAATATATATTCCGGACTATCCGGACTATTTCTTCTTTGCCGGTGCGATCATCATCATCATCCTCTTTCCTTCAAGCTTAGGCATCTGCTCTGCGCGCCCGTACTCTTCGAGTTCCACGGCAAATCTCAGCAGCAACTTCTCACCCTGATCGACATAAAGTATCGACCTTCCCTTGAAGAACACGGAGGCCTTGACTTTCGACCCCTCCTTCAGGAAGCCGACGGCATGCTTCAGCTTGAACTGGAAATCATGTTCATCGGTGTTCGGACCGAAACGTATCTCCTTAATTACCACCTTTGTGGAATTGGCCTTCATTTCCTTGGCCTTCTTCTTCTGCTGGTAGAGATACTTCTGGTAGTCAATGATCTTGCACACAGGAGGATCTGCTTTGGCAGTAATTTCAACAAGGTCAAGTCCAAGCTCTTCCGCCTTTTTCAAGGCTTCAGAAACAGAATATATCCCCTGCTCTGGAATATTGTCACCGACAAGACGTACTCTCGGAGCAGTGATTTCTTCATTAATTCTCAATCCGTCATCATCCTTCCTTGGTCTCGGCCCGGAAGGACGCCCTGTACCCTGGGGACCGCTGCCGCCTGGCCTTGGTCCGGAAAATCTAGGCGTAGAGGGTTTAAATGGTGCTGCGATAAACCTATCCTCCTAATTTACAATGTCCGGCTGAACAATTATACTTCCGGTCATGGAATCCGCCGGACACCGTTAATGGTTTCTTCGAAATCCGAATCTGTCCTGATTCCAAGCCGCTTCGCGACAGTCCCTGACAGGGACATGCCTCCTGTTTATAAGTTACGAGAGCATCTCGTCTACTTCCTTATGTACCAATGAGATGAAGCCTTCCACTTTCATCTGGCCTTCATCCTTGCCACCCTGTCTTCTGACAGAGACTGCCCCTGTCTCCATCTCCTTTTCCCCGACGATAACCAGGAACGGTATCCTGCGCAACTCGCTTTCCCTGATTCTCTTTCCTATGGTCTCGTTCCTGTCGTCAATTGAGGCGCGAATATCGGAATTATTCATCAAATCACAAACTTTTTTTGCATAATCCGAGAATTTTTCGCTGACTGGCAGGACATTGACCTGGTCTGGAGTGAGCCACAAAGGCAGCTTGCCGCCGGTATGTTCAAGCAGTACGGCCACGAATCTTTCAAGCGATCCGAACGGTGCCCTGTGTATCATGACCGGCCTGTGCTTCATGCCGTCGCTTCCGGTATACTCCAGATCGAAACGTTCCGGCAGATTATAGTCGACCTGGATGGTGCCGAGCTGCCATTTCCTTCCTATGGCATCCTTGACCATGAAATCCAGTTTAGGTCCATAGAAGGCTGCTTCACCGGGGACCACTATGGTCTTGAGGCCCTTTTCTTCAGCCGCCTCTATGATAGCCTGCTCGGCCTTTGCCCAGTTCTCGTCGGTCCCGATGTATTTCTCCCTGTTTTCAGGATCCCTCAGGGATACCTGGGCTATATACTCGTCGAAGTGCAGGGTCTTGAATACATAAAGGATGATATCGATGACTTTGCAGAACTCGTCCTTGAGCTGGTCCGGACGGCAGAACAGATGCGCATCATCCTGCGTAAAGCCGCGGACCCTTGTAAGGCCGTGGAGCTCTCCGCTCTGCTCGTAGCGGTACACTGTCCCGAACTCGGCGAACCTCAGAGGAAGGTCCTTGTAAGAACGGGGCTTGCACCTGTATATCTCGCAGTGGTGCGGACAGTTCATCGGCTTGAGGAGGAATTCCTCTCCCTCCTGCGGTGTATGTATGGGCTGGAAGGAATCCTTGCCGTATTTTGCATAATGTCCTGAGGTGACATACAGGTCCTTGTTACCGATATGAGGGGTGATGACAGGCAGATAGCCGTATGACTTCTGTATCTTCTTCAGGAAGTTCTCAAGCCTCTCCCTCAGTTCAGCGCCTTTCGGGAGCCACATCGGAAGCCCCTGGCCGACTCTTGACGAGAAGGTGAAAAGCTCCATCTCCTTTCCGAGCTTCCTGTGGTCGCGTTTCTTCGCCTCGGCGAGCAGGGCGAGATATTCATCGAGCATGGACTTCTTCGGGAAGGATATCCCGTAGATCCTGGTAAGCATCTTGCGCTTCTCATCCCCTCTCCAGTATGCCCCGGCGATTGAAGTCAGTTTCACCGCCTTGATGACGGAAGTGTCCCTCAGATGAGGTCCGCGGCACAGATCGGTGAAATCACCGTTCGTATAGAAAGTGATGGTCCCGTCCTCGAGTTCGCCTATAAGTTCGCATTTGTATTCATCTCCTTTGGCCTCGAAAGTCTTCAGGGCATCAGCCTTGGAGACTTCAGTACGTACGAAATGCTCCTTGGTACGGGCGAGCTCAAGCATCCTGGCCTCAATGGCCTCAAGGTCAGCATCGGTGATCTGCCTCTCCCCGAGATCCACATCGTAGTAGAAGCCGTTCTCTATGGCCGGACCTATGCCGAACTTCACCCCCGGATAAAGGCTTTCCAGGGCGGCGGCCATAAGATGCGAGGAAGAATGCCAGAAGACATGCTTGCCTTCATCATCGTCCCATTTGAGAAGCCTTATCGAACAGTCCTTCACGATAGGCCTGTCAAGATCGTATATCATGCCCTTTCCTGCAGCTTCACCCTCGAATTCCACTTCTGCCGCGAGCACCTCTGAAGCAAGTTTCGGGCTGATGCCCTGAGCTATCCCGTAAGCTGTGACACCGCTTTCGTATGTCTTCACGCTTCCATCAGGAAATGTAACATTTATCATATTTCGTGTTAATTATTCTACAAGGCTGCAAAGATACAATTTTTTTCTATCTTTGCGCCGTCACAATGCTGATTTTTATGAATAACCCCGCCGCATCAAGAATATTATGGAATGAAGCTGCCGGGAAAGGCTTTCTCCTCGGACTGTTCACATTCCTGTGCCGGATATTGTCCCAGAGCATCACTTTGAACGGCCCGTCATCGGGAACGGCAGTTCTGGGCATAGTCATCTGGTTCATCCAGTTCGCGGGGTGCATCTGGCTCATGAAAGTCTTCATGGAAAGGCTGGCCGCCAAATATGACGGAGTGGACAACAAGGATACGGCAAGATACGGAATGAGGCTCGCCCTGGCTTCCAGTGTCGTCTTCTCCGCAGGAATGCTTGCAGACATACTTTTCATAGCCCCGGGAATCGTGGAGGAGCAGATGGACATGTATTACCGGATGTACGGGCAGTATATGGACACAAACACGCAAGCCATGTTCAGGAAGGTCGAAGACTCGTATCCGGAGATCGTATTCTTCTCCACACTGACATACAGTTTCCTTTACGGAGTGGTACTCTCCCGGATACTCTCCATGTCTATCCCGAAGAAAGACCCGTTTTCATCTTTTATGGACAAACAGGAAAAATAGGAGCTTATGGACCGGAAAAACGAAAAAGACCTGTCAATAGTCGTATCCCTCTACAATGAAGCGGAATCCCTGCCTGAACTTATAGGCTGGATACAGAAGGTAATGGAAAGGGAAGGCTATGACTATGAACTGATCCTTGTGGATGACGGCAGCAGGGACGGGTCCTGGGACACGATACTGGAACTGGCAAAATCGGACACCAACATCCACGGCATATCATTCAGGCGGAACTACGGCAAATCCGCAGCCCTGTACTGCGGTTTCGAAGCTGCATCCGGACGTGTAGTGGTGACCATGGACGCAGACCTGCAGGACTCACCGGAAGAGATACCGGCCATGTACGCCATGATAGTGGGACAAGGCTATGACATCGTATCAGGATGGAAACAGCACCGGAAGGACAACAAACTCACCAAGAACCTGCCTTCCAAACTGTACAATGCCACCGCAAGACTGATCACCGGACTGAAACTCCATGACATGAACTGCGGTCTGAAAGCCTACAGGAACGAAGTGGTGAAAAACATAGAAGTCTACGGCGAGATGCACAGATACATACCGTATCTTGCAAAGAATGCCGGTTTCGACAAGATCACCGAAAAACCTGTCCATCATCAGAAAAGGAAATACGGGAAGAGCAAATTCGGCATAAACCGCTTCATAAACGGGTTTCTGGACCTGCTCTCCCTCTGGTTCCTGAGCACTTTCGGAAAGAAACCGATGCATTTCTTCGGGCTTACCGGCACGTTGACATTCATGGCCGGAGGTATCATAGCAGTCTGGCTGATAGCATCCAAGCTGGTGCTGCAGTCTCAGGGATTGAAATTCAGACCCGTGACCGACCAGCCGCTCTTCTATCTTGCCATTGCGGCCCTTATAATAGGAGTGCAGCTCTTCCTCTCCGGATTCATCGCCGAAATGATTTCCAGAAGCAGTGCCGACAGGAACAGATACAACATAAGGGAAAGGTTCTGACAGGAGAGGAATGACATGAAAAACCATTTCTAAAAATACAGACAAGATGAAAAGAACAATCACCGCGGCGCTTGCCGCATTGGCACTGGTTTCCTGCAGCGAGACAGGAACAGTCAAATCCGGACTCGACCCTCTGGCTTTCGAGACGGAAGTGGACGGAAAAGGCACTGACCTTTATGTATTGACAAACAAAGCCGGGATGGAGGTCTGCGTAACCAACTTCGGCGGCAGGATCGTATCCGTCATGGTACCTGACAAGAACGGGGAGATGAGAGATGTGGTTCTCGGATTCGACAATATCCAGGACTATCTGAATGTCCCGTCCGACTTCGGCGCTACAATCGGCCGCTACGCCAACAGGATCAACAAAGGGCAGTTCGTCCTCGACGGCACTGAATACCAGCTTCCGAAGAACAACTACGGACATTGCCTGCACGGCGGCCCGAAGGGTTTCCAGTATCAGATATTCGATGTGGACAGTCTGAGCAACAACAGCATAACCATGTCATATTTCTCCGCTGACGGCGAAGAAGGCTTTCCGGGGAACTTCGACTGTTCCGTAACCATGACACTGACTGATGACAACGCCATCGACATCAGATACAGCGCCACCACCGACAAGGCCACTATCGTGAACATGACGAACCACAGCTACTTCAATCTTGACGGAGACCCGGCCATCGACAATTCCGACTGGCTTCTGACTGTGAACGCCACGAACTTCACGCCCGTGGACAGCACTTTCATGACAACCGGTGAAATCCGCCCTGTGGAAGGCACACCGATGGATTTCAGGACTCCTGTACGCATCGGGGACAGGATCGGCATTGACGACGAGCAGCTGAAGAACGGAAACGGCTTCGACCACAACTGGGTGCTTGATACGGCAGGAGACATCACCAGGGCAGCAGCCACTCTTGAATCACCTGAAAGCGGCATCCGTCTGGACGTATATACCACGGAACCGGGAATACAGATATATTCAGGGAATTTCCTTGACGGGACAGTGACCGGAAAGCATGGCAAGGTCTACAATTTCCGCACCGCGGTATGTCTTGAGACACAGAAATATCCTGACACACCGAACAAGAAAGACTGGCCGTCGGCAGAGCTCAGGCCAGGCGAGACTTACACAAGCCACTGCATATACAAGTTCTCCGTAGCAGAATAACAGGGAGCAGGACTTTTGCCGTTACGGCAGGATATGCATAACTGCAAACTGCCGCATTATCAATTCCGACAGGAGGGTGGATCAAAAGGTTTTGAATCACCCTCTTGTCGTTTTCATGCGTGAAAGGAACTCATCCCCAAGGGCTGACTTCACGCGTATATGCTCCAGCACGGCCTGGACAAAAGTATTGCTGTCGAAAAAGCCGCCTCTTACTTCCTCGAAATCCCTGTCCCTCTGGTCGGAATCTCCGTCCACACCGAAACTTGTCATGGATGACAGCGAGAATTCCTTTTTCGCATCTTCATAGACAAGCCTGTCAAGCGTCACTACAGACTCTTTCCATTTCTCAGCAATCCGGATGATATCGTCAAGCGTGATATTCCCGGGATCCAGATGATAATACCGGATCATCATGTCATACGCCCAGGTCCACTCATAGGTGTAATACGCCGAATGGAGACTGTGGAACCGTGCATTCACCTCGTCCACATCCCTGAGCCTGCCGGATTCTATGTCATCCATCAGTGCATCGATTTCCGATTTCGGGGCTATGAGACCTGAAATATCCACCCATTGCCCCTTGCCTGTCGGAGTGTCGGGCTCGAGTCTTTTCCTGATGACGTCTATGTCTCCGTCAGGGACTGTTTCAAGCCGCTTGATGAGGGAATTGCCGAGAAACTTGTTTATGGCAAGATCATAATAGTACAGGCCCTTGTGCAGGGATGAATTCCTGATTTTCGCACTCTGATACGAATACGTATCGGATGTCTCCCCGGAAGCCTTCACGAGACCGTTCAATATTTCCCTGGCATTCAGCATCTTCTGGATAGTGTACGGGCTCAGGAGATTATAGTTTATGCAATCCAGCTTGTCCGGATCCTTACGTCCGTCCCGTCTGGGCCACTTCTGGGCATCCCTGATGGTGCCGACACTCCTGAGATTCACTCCCGGGACAATATATGACGTACTCTGCTGCTCTATGAGATATGAGAACGGCAGATCCGATGTATCCTGGTGGGAGACATGGCGTCCCATCACAAGAGAGAAGGCCCCGACCTTTGCAGGCCATAGCAGATAAGAATCCGAAGCGGTCTTGGCGCCACGCTCCAGAATACCCTGATGGATAGGGCCGAGCTTGTACATGTGGTTGCTCTGATTCGAGCCTGACCCTGCGTTCATGAACGAGAACATGCCGGCAATCAGCAGCGTCGACTTGTGGTGCGTCACAGTGAAAGGCCCTGCAAAGATGGCACAGGCCTCGCCGTTCTCACCATGACAGTTGCTGAAGAAAAGCGAATCGGAAGCTGAATATGTATGGCCTATATGACAAGACTGCCCGATGAAACACCTTGTGATGGTGGAACGGTCCTCGACTGAAGCCCCGCTGCAGATAATGAAGTCATCCCCGATTACGCCCACGCCTATATGGACAGGAGCGGATTTGTTGCTGTTTATGCTTCCGTTCTTGATCCTTGCCGTCCCTTCTATCTTGCAATATTCCCCTATCTTCACATTCTTTATATAACCGGCATCCACTATCGTGACATGCGGAGCTATGGTTCCCCTATCCGAAGTTACCGACTCCACATACCGGGACACGATATCCTTCAGTCCGGCCACCAGTCCAGGCCTGTGTCTGTAAAGTGCCATGATATAGGCCTGATGCGCGGAAAGCCTGTCGTGGATCATCACTTCCCTGCCGCCTGTCTCGTTCAGCACGGAGACTTCCACTCCATTGCCGAAACTGCTTCTGCCGTCAGTCAATATGATGTCCACGTTCTCTATGAAACAGTCATGTCCTATCTCATAGTTGGCGATATAGTTCTTCACGTTCTCTATACAGCAGTCATCCCCCACGGTGACATTGTGGAGAGAGGCGTGATAAAGGCCGGAATGCTTCCTTATGCCTCCGGCCATCTCGAACTCCTTCCTGAAGCATCCGAGACGGACCTTGCCGGAGAACCTGGTGTAATACACATATTCAGGAGTGAAGTCCTCAGTGACTTCCACATCATTCCAGTCCGCTGCAGTGCACATATGGGACCGGAGCACAGAGATTTCCTCTGCTGAAAGTTTACGGTAAACTGTCATTTCCAGATATTTTACATTTTCACTATTCCATCCACGAGTCCTTTGACTTCATCATATTCATAACCCCGGCCGAGAGCGTATCTCAGCAATTTGAACTTCACGTAAGGGTCATCCTTCAGATTCCTGTATTTAAGCTCCAGAGCCCTCGCAAGTTTATCCATCCCGGGGTTGCCTTCCATTTCCGCAAGAGCCTCATCCACGCAGGACCTGGCCACTCCCTTGGCTATCAGGCCATGCCTTATCTTCACTCTGCCCCATCCGGAAATCGAGGACTTGTCCCGTACAAAAGCCCTGGCATACCTGGAATCATCGATATACTTCTCGCGTTTCAAAGTATCGACAATCCCGTCCACTGCCTGCTGCCAGATGCCAGGCTCCTCCGGATACCCCGATTTCAAAGCCTCCTTCTCCAGCCGTTTCCTGATGTCAGCCTCGCAGTACTCGCGTTTTGAGCACAACACCATCATCCTGTCCAACAATATCCTGAACTTTTCCTCCATAATCAGAAATAATAACCGATATTCAAGTAGAAACCGACACCATGGGTCAGGTCAGACCAATGGATATCCGCCGAGACAGGACCGAATATGGCATCGAACGAATACTCAAGGCCTGCTCCGAAATATCCCGGGCCTTTGGTGTACGACCTGAAATCATCACTGTCCCTGGCATAATTCACAATCGCCGTAAGATAGTGGTTCTTCCCTACCCTGAAACGGTAATCCGTCCTGAAGACTGTCAGGATATTGCGCATCGCAGATACATTGTTCACTCCCATGAAAGGTATCTGCTGGTCGACATATCTGCCGGCAAAGGTACCTCCCATTGCATTTATGTATGCTAGCGGCACTTCGCTTCCGAAAAGGAAACGGCAGTTGACTGAAGGAATGAAGGAGAAGAAACGGCCTCCGGGTATGACGACCTTCGCATCGAGATTGGCAGCGTGGAAATTATTGAACCGGTACGGGAATCCTGCAAAGGTCCAGCCGTAGTTCAAACCAACCGAATATCCTTTCGACGGGAAATAGCCGTCATCGAAATTGTCGCTTCTGGCGTCGAGGAAAAGGGAAATATAATCGTTGCTCAGCTGTTCCAGGTCATAATCACCGAAAATGCTTCCGGCGGACATGACAGACCGGACATTGAAATAATCATTCCGGATTCCTGCCTTGACATCGAACATCGACCACTTCATGTTCGACAGGTAGAACTCCTCCCTGACATTAAGATAGCTGAAATTGAAGCGGGTCGGAGACATGTCCAGAAAACTCAGGAAATTCAGGTCGGTCCACTTGATATAGGCAGATGCATTCAATGTAGGGGTCTTCGGAGCATCATACGAATAATGGAAACGGAAATACGGATTCACACTTATCCTGCCCGTGAAGTCATACTTCGACCCCTGCAGCCTGTGGGCATTGAGCCCTACATTCACGAGTACCGACACCAGTTCTTCAGAATCCAGACGGAGACCCACTCCGAGCTGATGGACAGGTCCCGGTTTGCAGTTAATCACGAGATTGAACGGTTCACAGCTGCCTTCCATCTCGTATGTCACGTAATCATAGCATTGTGTCCCGAAGATACCGGCCACTATATGCTCCACATCCGTCCTGCTCACGCTGTCCCCTGGCTCAATGTCAATCCTGCGCATCAGTATGGCCTTCTCTCTCTCGCTCACACCTCTGATATCCACGCCTGCCACTGCGACAGGACGCATATTGATGTCTATGGCTTTCCTGTTATGGAGCACAAGTGAATCCTTCCCCACCCTGGCTTTGATCTCCATGAGTTCCGGACCGTTCTTTTCCGCTGCCTCATATCCCCTGCGGATTATCCTGTCGATGCTCTCCCTGTCGAAACTCATCATGTCATACTCAGGCAGATGCGGATGAATGTTGATGTCAGCCAGAGTCATGTTGTACTCATAGACGGAACGGCCGAGCATATCGATTCCCTGGCTGATTATGTCTCCGATGTTGTTTATCTCGTCATACTGTTTCCTGTCCGTGGAGACCTCCACGCCTATGACAATGTCCGCCCCGAGACTTCTGGCCATGGCGGTAGGGTAATTGTCCCTCATGCCGCCATCCACCAGAACCATCCCGTCCACTTTCACAGGGGCAAATACTCCAGGTATCGACATCGTGGAACGCATGGCAGTGGAGAAATAGCCGCTATGCCAGTATTTGGCCGTCCCGCTGACCATCTCGGTAGCCACACATGCAAAAGGGACAGGCAGAGACGCGAAACTGACGCTGTCCTGATATCCGACAGAAAGCCCGTTTATCAGATTGTAGACATTCTGTCCGAAGATATAGCCCGAAGGCAGGCTTCCCAAAAGATTGTTCTTTATCAGATTGTCGGATTTCCCAGGATCCGCTCCAAGTCCGATGAGTTCATCATGCCGTTTGGTGTCGACATATTTCATCTCGTCTTCAAGGAGCACCTTATAATATTCCGTGTCATAATAGAAAGGGATGGAGAGGACATATTTCTCCTTGTACTTGGATTCCGCATACGAAATGTATTCGCGAGGGACTGCATCGCTCATCGCCTGCTCCCAGTCCACGGTCCTTATGATGGAATCAATCTGATGCGCAGAATAGCCCAGGGCATATATACCCCCGATAAGTCCTCCCATGCTGGTGCCGAGAATCATGTCTATAGGCATGCCGATGGATTCAAGATACTCCATGACTCCGATCTGCGCAGCACCCTTGGCTCCTCCTCCGCTGAGGACAAGCGCTACCGTCGGTCTTGTCTTGCGGATGCTGTCCATCCTGACCCTTACCGCCGATACGGAAGCCGAATCAGCGGCGGTCATGGGATAAGGCCTGGCCATAAGACTGCCGGAAGCACCATCCTGTGCAGAAATGGCTTCCGACACTGCCGCAACGAGCAGAAACATGACAAGAAAAAGACGCTTCATAAAACCCTGTCTGCTGAAAATCGACCTTTGTGCCTGCCGGCCAGCATACCGCAGGCTGCCAGAATATCCTCTCCCCTCGATGCCCTTACGGTGGCAAGCACTCCGTTTGCATCGAGTCTCTCCCTGAATCTTTTTATGACTGCATCCGGAGGACAGCCGTAAGGGAAGTCCGGTATTTCATGGAAACGGATCAGATTGACACGGCATTCAAGCCCCTTCAGCATTCTTGACAGCGCATCCGCATGACGGATACTGTCATTGAATCCCGAGAACATGGTATATTCGAAACTGACCCGCCTCTGCCCGGAGAAATCATACCGTCTCAAAAGGGCGATGATATCTTTGGCGGGAAAGGCTTTTTCGGCAGGCATGACGGAAAGCCTCTCTTCAGGGAAAGGGTCATGCAGACTCACGGCAATATGGCAGCGGCTTGAGTCCAGATAGCGTTCAAGGGCAGGAAGGACTCCTATCGTGGAAAGAGTAATCCTCTTCGGGCTCCATCCGAACCCCCAGTCGGCAGTGAGAACCTCGATAGCTCTCATGACATTGTCATAATTGTCAAGAGGCTCACCCATGCCCATGAAAACAGCATTGGTAAGCCTGTCCGACTCATCCACGGCCATGAACTGCGACAGGATATCGGCCACGGAAAGATGACCGTGAAAACCTTGCCTGCCCGTCATGCAGAACCTGCAGCCCATCCGGCAGCCGGACTGGGACGAAACACAGAGAGTGGCCCTGTCGTCATCCGGAATCATGACAGCCTCCACCGCCCCTTCCTCGAGAGTGTCCTCAGGGGCTTTCAGGTCATCGGTCAAGGCAAGTCCTTTCATCCTTGTGCAGACAACCGGGAAAAGATATTTCCTTGTGCCGTCAGATGAGGTCTGAAGCCCGGAATAACCGGTCACTCCTACCTCATACCGCTCGGAGAGCTTCTGTCTTCCGGCCTTGGAGATATTGGTCATCTCATCTATCGAACGCACCTTCTTCACGTACATCCACTGGGCCATCTGTCCGCCGGCAAACCCAGGCAGGCCTGCGGATACGGCTATTCTCTTCAGTTCATCCGGTGTCTTTCCGAGCAGTCTGATCTTCATGTCGGTATAATTTGCTGTCATGCAAAATTAAGAAACTGTTTTGAAATTCATACCGGAAAGATAATGAAATGAATCCGCAGACATGAAAAAAGTTTTGCTCTGCTCCCCGTTTTTAGTATCTTTGTAAGGATATGGCATCCGGAAAGACCGGAGCCGGAAAACGAAAAACAAAACAGACATTTATGGCTAAGGAAGTAGAAAAGGAAACTGCCGATGTGAATGCCGCGAAACTGAAAGCTCTGCAGGCTACCATCGACAAGATCGAGAAGGATTACGGGAAAGGCGCTATCATGAAGATGGGGGAAGACCAGCCAAAATGGGAAGTATCGGTAATTCCGAGCGGGTCCATCGCTCTTGACCACGCATTGGGGATAGGCGGCTATCCGAGAGGCCGTGTCATAGAAATCTTCGGGCCTGAATCAAGCGGCAAGACCACCCTTGCCATCCACGCCATCGCCCAGGCTCAGAAACAGGGAGGAATTGCAGCGATAATAGATGCAGAACATGCATTCGACAGGACATATGCAAAAAACCTCGGAGTGAATCTCGACTCCCTGCTGATCTCGCAGCCGGACAACGGTGAGCAGGCCCTTGAAATCGCCGACAATCTCATCCGCTCAGGCGCTATCGACATCATAGTGATCGACTCCGTAGCGGCCCTGACCCCAAAGGCGGAAATCGAAGGGGAGATGGGAGATGCGAAGATGGGGCTCCAGGCCAGACTCATGAGCCAGGCCCTCAGAAAACTGACCGCCAATATCAGCAAGACGAACACATGCTGCATATTCATAAACCAGCTCAGGGACAAGATCGGGGTGATGTTCGGGAATCCCGAGACCACTACCGGAGGAAACGCGCTGAAATTCTACGCATCAGTACGCGTGGATGTCAGAAGGACCACCCAGATAAAGGACGGTGAAGAGGCTCTCGGGAACAGGACCAGGGTGAAGATTGTCAAGAACAAGCTTGCCCCTCCTTTCAAGAAGGCGGAGTTCGACATAGTATTCGGGGAAGGGATATCGCACATAGGTGAAATCATAGACCTCGGAGTGGAATTCGACATCATTAAGAAAAGCGGCTCATGGTTCAGCTACAACGAGACTAAACTTGCACAGGGACGCGAAGCGGTCAAGCAGCTTCTCACCGACAATGTGGAGCTGAGCGAAGAGATCGAGGGCAGGATCAGGGAAGCCATGGCAAACATGAAAGATTAGGAAAGGATATGGATACAGTATTGAGTGGAATCCGTTCTACAGGACATCTTCATCTCGGGAACTATTACGGCGCTCTCCGGAATTTCGTGAAGATACAGGATGACTACAGATGTTTCTTCTTCATTGCGGACCTGCATTCCCTGACGACACATCCCCACCCAGATGATTTCCATGCAGGCGTAAAAACCATCCTGGCGGAATATCTGGCGGCAGGTCTCGATCCGGAGAAATCGGCCATCTACATCCAGAGCGACGTACCTGAAGTCTGCGAGCTTTATGTCCTGCTGAACATGATAGCATATGTCGGAGAGCTTGAACGCACAGTCACATTCAAGGAAAAGGTCCGTCAGAATCCGAACAACGTCAACGCAGGACTTCTGACTTATCCTGTGCTGATGGCATCCGACATCCTGATCCACCGCGCCCAGTGGGTCCCTGTAGGAAAGGACCAGGAACAGCATCTGGAACTCGCCAGAGTATTTGCCCGCAGATTCAACAACATGTACGGGGTTGAACTGTTCCCCGAACCACGGAACCTTGTTTTCCCCGGCGGAGCTGTCAAGGTCCCCGGACTGGACGGAAGCGGCAAGATGGGCAAGAGCAACGGCAACGGAATTTACCTCTACGATGATGAAAAGACCATCACGAAGAAAGTGATGAAGGCCGTGACGGATTCAGGCCCTACCGAGCCGGATTCTCCCATGCCTGAGGTGATTGCGAACCTGTTCACCCTGCTGAGGCTGGTTTCGACGCCTGATACGGTCCAATATTTCACTGAGAAATGGAACGACTGCAGCATCCGCTACGGAGACCTGAAAAAGCAGCTGGCCGCCGATATCTGCAAAGTCACACTTCCAATAAAGGAAAGGATAGATGCCATCTACAATGATGACGCTTATCTGTCCAAGGTAGTGGCTTCAGGTCGTGAAAGGGCACGCGAGAGTGCGGCGGCGACGCTTTCCCTTGTAAGGAAGGCGATAGGTTTCAAATCTTTCTGATTAATTTAGATTGGAGGCAGTAATTTTTTCCGGCACAGAAAAACAGTGCCGGAAATAAATTCTGCCTCCAACAATAAAAATAATTTCGGAAACCTGCACGGCAGCAGCAAAATTTTAAGTTATGGAAATACTGGAGAAACAGAGAGAGTTCTTCCGCTGCGGAGGGACTCTTTCCGTAAAGCGGAGACTGGAACTTCTGAAACGGCTCGGAACCGAGATTTCAGCGAAAGAAGAAGAAATCATTGCCGCGCTGGCGGCAGACCTGGGCAAAAGCAGGACCGAAGCATACATGACCGAGATCGGAATGACTCTCTCCGAACTGTCATATGCCATACGGAATCTGAAAAAATGGGCCAGGCCGCGCAAAGTCAGGACTCCGCTCGCCCAGTTCCCCGCCACAAGCAGAATCTTTCCCGAGCCTTACGGCAATGTTCTGGTGATGAGCCCGTGGAATTATCCGTTTCTGCTCTGCATGTCCCCGCTGATCAGCGCCATAGCTGCCGGAAACACCGCCATACTGAAACCGAGTGCCTACTCCCCTGCCTCATCGGCAGTGATCAGGAGAATCGTAGAGAAAGCCTTCCCGGAAGAGACTGCTGCAGTGGTGGAAGGCGGCCGTGAGGTGAATTCCGGCCTGCTGGAGGAGAAATTCGACTATATCTTCTTCACCGGAAGCAAGACGGTAGGACGGCTTGTGATGGAAAAGGCGGCACGTTATCTCACCCCTGTGACACTCGAACTGGGAGGGAAAAGCCCGGTGATAGTCACCCCTTCCGCGGACATCAGGGTATCTGCTGCACGTATTGTATTCGGAAAATACCTGAATTGCGGCCAGACCTGCGTGGCTCCGGACTATGTCATTGTCCATGAAAGCATGGCAGACAGTTTCATTGAAAACTGCCGCAGGGAAATACTTGGGATGTACGGACTCGACCAGATAGCCAATCCAGACTACGGGAAAATCATAAACAGGAAACATTTCGACAGACTCTGCTCCATAATGGATGAAATCAGGGAAAGATGCGTACATGGCGGCTGTACAGATCCTGACAAGCTGAAAATAGCCCCGTCCATATTCCTTATGGGCAGCATTTCAGATCCGGAATGCGACAAGTTCCGTATCATGCAGGACGAAATCTTCGGCCCGCTTATGCCGGTCCTCACATACAGGGAACCGGAAGAAATAAAGGATTACGTCGACAGGCATCCACGTCCCCTTGCCGCATATCTGTTCACAAACGACAAGAGACAGCGGAAATTCTTCCTTGAACACCTGCATTTCGGGGGCGGCTGCATAAATGACACTATCATCCACCTGGCGTCAGAGTCACTTCCGTTCGGAGGAGTGGGCGAAAGCGGGATGGGGCATTATCACGGACGGTTCGGGTTCGAGACCTTCTCGCATATGAAAAGCATTGTGGACAAGCCGTTCTGGCTTGATCTGCCCATGCGTTACCAGCCGTATACCGGGGAGAAGTTCCGCCTGATCAGGAAATTCCTGAAATAGCGGCGGAACGATTCACGGTTCGGCTATGAGACAGCGGGAAAGTTTTTCCGCCATTTCCGGTTCAAGCACTCCGGCCTCAGACAAAGCCTCGACAGTCCATGACGACTGCGGATTATGCTCCCTGAAAAGGACTATTCCCCTTGCTGCATACGGGCCGATATACGGATGGTTCCTAAGAGAATCGGCCGGCAAGGTCCATAGCGGATACGGTCTGGCGTTATCCTCGCTGACAGTTATCAGATCAGAAAGCGCATCGAATTTCTCCTTGTCGAATCTCCGGATATCCATGAGCTGCTCCTTATAGGAATACGAGCCTCCCAACCTGCCGCGGAATTCCACCATCCTTGCAGCGAAATACCCGCCTATGCCTGGAAGCTGGTCGAATGCAGCCGAATCCGCCCTGTTCAGATCTATCAGAGGAATATCGATATATGGTTCAAGGCGGGAATAAACCGAATCCGCCACCACGAAAGACTTGGCGAAATCCGACTTGCGACGGAACACTCCTCCCTTCCGGCGGTAATTGTCGATAGACATGGCCTGGCGCTCTGTGAAACCGAGCCTGACAAGATCCGCGACTGCAACTGTATTCGGGTTGAACCTGAAGCTTTCCACACTCCGCGGTGCAGCCTTCTTTCTCACGGCCTCCACAGAGGGATGATGCCTTGATTCCTGTTTCACCACATAAGAAGGCTTTCCGCGTACTGTTCCTTCCATGGATTCCAGCCGTTCCTGAGGCAGCGGCTTCAATATGGACTCGGCCAACGCCTTGTCAATCACAAAGACGGTATCAGGCGAATCCTTGTTTTCAAGGATCTTCAGGACCGAAGCCTTGTGGATGAACAAGGCCGACTGATACCCGATAATCACGAAAACAAGAGCGGCGACTCCGGCCGCAAAAGATGAATTCAATCCCCGCCGTCTGTCTCCGGGGTCATGTCTGTCTTTTTCCATCTGTCCTTCTCCAGCACTTTCTCCTTTTCAGGAGCCCCCTCCACGATAATTACTATCTCGCCTTTCGGCTCATGGGCGGAATACCACCGAGCCACATCACTCAATGTCCCGCGCTTATGTTCCTCGAATTTCTTTGATATCTCCCTTGCCACCGAACAGCCGCGGTCTTCACCGAAGAATTCCATGAACTGCTGCAAAGTCTTCACCAGCCGGTACGGGGATTCATAGAAAATCATGGTCCTTTTCTCCTCCGCAAGCTCCGCCAACCTCGTCATACGGCCCTTCTTCACCGGAAGGAAACCCTCAAAGCAGAATCTGTCGCACGGGAGGCCGGAACTGACCAGTGCCGGGACAAATGCCGTTGCCCCCGGGAGAGTCTCCACATCTATACCTTCTTCCACGCACGTCCTTACAAGAAGAAATCCCGGATCGGAAATACCCGGAGTGCCGGCATCACTTATCAGCGCCACAGTCAGACCCGAGAGTATCCTCTCTTTTATTGCAGACACAGTCTTGTGCTCGTTGAACTTGTGATGGGACTCCAGACGGCCGTGGATATCATAACGCTTCAGAAGCACGGAACTCGTCCTGGTATCCTCTGCAAGAATCAGGTCGGCCGACTTCAGGACATCCACTGCCCTGAAAGTCATGTCTTCGAGATTTCCGACCGGAGTCGGCACGATAAAAAGTTTCCCCATAAATCACTTCGGGATGTTTCCTCTGAATTATTATTTGACTAAATTTGCATCCCGGGACTACAAATGTAAGGAAATGTTTTCAGAATGCGCAAAAAAAGCAGGCTCCATTGAAGTGATCTGCGGTTCTATGTTCTCCGGCAAGACCGAAGAACTTATCAGAAGGCTCAAAAGGGCACAGTTTGCCAATCAGAAGGTGGAAATCTACAAGCCTGCCATCGATGTCAGATATTCGGAAGACCAGGTAGTGTCCCATGATTGCCACAGCATTCCTTCCACCCCGATAGACACCCCTGCCAGCATGCTTCTCCTTTCCAGCGACGTGGATGTGGTCGGGATAGACGAGGCCCAGTTCTTCGATGATACGATAGTGGAAGTGGCCCAGACACTGGCGAACAGGGGGATAAGGGTGATAATAGCCGGTCTGGATACCGACTTCTCGGGAAAGCCTTTCGGGCCCATGCCTGCCCTGATGGCCGTAGCGGAGGATGTCCAGAAAGTCCATGCCATCTGTGTCAAATGCGGCAGCCCTGCAAACAATTCCCACCGTCTTTCCGGAGACGCCAGCCTTGTGGTCCTCGGGGAAAAGGATGTCTACGAACCGCTCTGCAGACATTGTTACAATCAGGCTATAGAAAACGAATCAGAAGGAGGATTTCCGGGTCGGGCGTAACGCAGAAAACGCACTTATGGGCATCTCACCGTCCGGACCTTGGATGGCTGGCAAGAATAGTCTCCTGCCATGTCCTGGTATCTATATGCGTATAGATTTCCGTAGTCAGAATACTCTCGTGCCCCAGCATCTCCTGTACAGCCCGCAGATCCGCCCCGTTCGCTATCAGATGGGTGGCGAAGGAATGCCTGAGGGAATGCGGGGAAATCTGCTTGTTCACGCCTGCGGCCATTGCTGCTGTCCTGACCAGATTGAATGCCGACACGCGCGAAAGTCTCCCGCCGCGGGCATTCAGGAACACCATATCTGCAGACAAAGCCCCCGAAGGTTCCGGCCTTGCGGCAAGATATGACTGCAAGGCGGACGATGCCATCTCCCCGAGCGGAACAAGTCTCTGCTTGTCCCCTTTGCCTGTGATCCTGACGAAGCCCTCTTTGAAGAAGACATCCGTCACCTTCAATCCCACTGCCTCAGACACCCTGAGTCCACAGCCATACAACACTTCAAGCAATGCCCTGTCCCTCAGCCCCTTCCAGTCATCGGCAGCAACAGATGAAATCATGGCATCCACTTCTTCCACCGACAATATGTCCGGAAGTTTCCTGCCGATCTTGGGAAAATCCATCTTGTCGCACGGATTGTCCTTGATATAGCCTTCGAGTATAAGATAATTGAAAAAAGAACGCAAGGCGCTCAATATGCGCGCCTGCGTTCTTTTTGTCATGGACGACTGTCTGCCGGAAAAATACCCGGCGATCTCTTGCGGGCCTGCCGTATCGGGAGCACAGCCCGCAGTCTCGAAAAACTGTCTTACATCTGACAGATAAGCCGAGACGGTATTGTCCGACATGGCTCTCTCTATCTTGAGATATGAACCATATTCCCTGATTATCTGTCCGGCATCCAGCATCAGAGCGTAGCGTATTTACTGCCGTAGTGCATCATCTGGCCCAGATAATCGTCAGGATATTCCACACGGTAATCCACGATTTTCCCGTTTTTCTCCACTGGGACGATCTCCGGATTCACAAATCCGCCATACGGTTTCAGATTGAGAGCCTTATACCTCTCAAGGACTTCCTTGTGGAGTTCAGGATCGATATTGACGGCATATTTCTCGACAAGAGCCTTGCCGGCAGCGTAATCGCCTTCCGACTTGATCCTCTGAATTTCCGCCAGGAGCCTGCCGAACAGACCGCGGAGAGCCTCGTAATCATTAACCACGAAATAAGTCTTCCCGTCACGCACCTTCTTTTCTATCACGTTACCGGCCTTCCCCTGTTCATAACACCATTCTGCAATCAGTTTCCTGTTCTGCATATGGGCTTCGGTATTTTTCTTGCCAAGCTCCACGCGGGTGAACTGGACCATGATACCGTTTCTGATATAATTCGAATACTGAGGCTTGTAAGCTTCCGCGTCAGGCATGATTCCAAGTTCGACAAGCTTTGGATCGGCTATGTAGTACAACCCGAACAGATCCGCACGTGTCTCCTCGAGAGTCGAACTGTACTCGCATAGAGCGTTTGCCGGAGTCCCGGGAAGCAGCTGGCCGGAGCCGTGACCAAGACATTCATGAAGATCGGTGTGTATCTCATCGGTAATTGAGAGATATTTTCTGGCTGCAGCGATTTCATCCTCGGACCAGGCGAATTCCTTCAATGTGCTGTTCGGGGATTCCTGGGCAGCAAGATCATAGGCATGGGTGATGTTCGCGATGGTCACTGACTTGGAGCCGTAATCGCGCCTTATCCAGTCGGCATTCGGAAGATTGATGCCGATAGGTGTGGACGGGTAACAGTCTCCGGCCAGAGTCGTCGCATCAATCACTTTCGCCGACACGCCCTTGACCACAGGCTTCTTGAATCTCTTGTCCACAGGGGAGTTATCCTCGAACCACTGCGCATTTTCACTGATTATGCCGGTACGTACCGAAGCGGCATGGTCCTTGATATTCACGAGCCCCTCCCATGTAGCCTTCCTGCCGAGAGGATCATTGTAATCCTCTACAAAGCCGTTCACGAAATCCACTGTCCCGAGAGTGTCCTGCAGCCATTCGATATTGTACTCATCCCACAGCTTCAGATCACCTGTCCTGTAATATTCGACAAGAAGCGAAATGTATTTCTTCTGGGCCTCGTTCTCTGCGACGGCTTTCGCCTTTTCCAGTTCTCCGACTATCTTCTCGAGAGCCGGACCGTAGAGCCCGCCTATCCGGTAAACCTCTTCCCTTATGACTCCATCAGGGTCTTTCACCACCTTGCTGTTCAATCCGTAGGATATCGGTGTCGGGTCATCTGCATCCACCATGCCGGCATAGAACTTCTCGACTTCCGCCCTGGTCACATTCTCATAGAAATTCACTGCCGATTCAGCTACAATGTCACCCGTCTTGTCGATGGATTTCCTGTGCGGATAAAGATCCGGATCATATATGCCGGCAAGCAGGGTATCGGCATCCTGTTCAAGGCCTACAGACACCAGCAATGTCCTGAAATATGCCTCCGGGCACTCCGGGAAGAACTTGTCCTCTGCATAGTGATGGTGTATGCCGTTGCTGAAGAACACTCTCTTGGCATATACTATGAAATCCTGGAATTCCTTGCAGTCCCTGTCCCCGTCGTATTCGCTTATTATGGTCTCTATCGCCTTCCTTATGGGAAGATTGACCTTGCAGTTCTGGACCCAGATGATATCCCTGCCGTATTTGGCGGCTTCCCCGAGATGATACACATATTCCTTCTGCTGCAGAGTCAGATCATCCCAGCCGGGAATCTGATAACGCATGATCTTGAGATCGGCGAATTCATCTATCAGATACCTGAAATCACCGGAAGCCTTCTTCTGGCCGGCATCCCCGCAGGAAGCCAGCACGGCCAATGTCCCTAATGAAACAATCATTTTACCAAATTTTGCCATTTCCATTCAATTGAAATAACGTCAGTTCGATGAATTATTCTACTTAGTATCGGAGACTTCGTCGAACTGACGTTACTATTTCTTCGAAATCTCTCTTTTATCTACGTGTCTCCCCTCTTCCCGAATCCTCTAAAAGAGGTGGTTCTCTGAAATTCACTCCGTTCTTTTCATCGAACTCACGTTAAAATAATGAAATGCAAAATTAGGAACTGTTTTGAAATTTTTCAAAAATTTCTATTTTTGCCGCTTGTATCGCATGGACATGGACATGACTGCTATTCATAAATGGATCATTGCGCTGCTCCTGCCGCTCATGGCAGTCTCCTGCAGCGATGACATACTCGGGGTCGGATACAGGAACCCGAGGAATCGTTACAACTCCGGAACAGGCATCGCAGGGCGCAACCCCACAGAAAACATGAGAAGGACGCTCCTGCTTTATTCGGCCGGATACAACAACCTGTCATCGGCACTCCGGGAAGACATCGACGACATCTGCAACGGCTATCTTCCGGAGGGCAATTACGGATATTGCGACAACATGTTCATATTCGCTCACCATTCGGTCTCCGACCGGGACTACAACACTCCTGTGAGGCCTTGCCTGATAAAAGTATACAGGAACAGGGACATGGAGACCGTAATGGACACTGTGGCATTCTGGTCCACGGAGACAAGCGCTGCGGATGCCGGGACACTCAGGGAAGTGCTCGAATATGTCAGGGACAACTATCCGTCAAAGGAATACGGGATGATCTTCTCGTCACATGCCACAGGATGGCTTCCTTCCGGATTCCCGCTGGAGAAAAGCATCGGGGCTGACTACGGCAACGACATGGAGATGGATATCAAGGATTTTGCTGCAGCGATACCCATGAAGATGGAATATATCATCTTTGACGCCTGCCTTGTCGGAGGGATTGAACTTGCGTACGAACTGAAGGATGTCTGCAGCCGGCTGGTCTTCTCATCCGAAGAGATACTGGCCGACGGCATGGTATATACGGATATCGTGAAAAGGCTCCTCGGGAATGACCCGTCGGATCTGGAAGGCGTCGCACTGGATTATTTCAACCATTACAACTCCTTGCAGGGGACCTACAGGTCCGCCCTTGTGTCTGTCGTGGACTGTTCCGGACTCGACGGCCTTGCCGATGCATGCAAGGAGATCTTCAGCCGGCACAAAGGGCAGATTCCCGGGATAAATCCCAACGAAGTGCAGAGATTGAATTTCCGTACATACAAGTTCTACGACCTCAGGGATATTGTAGCCCATCTTGCGGACAACGAGGATGAACTGGCACCGGTGGATGCAGCCCTGGAGAAATGCATAGACTTCAAGGCACATACCGACTATACGCTGGGCAGCCTCAAGATAAACACTTTCTCCGGTCTGAGCATGTACCTGCCGGGGGCGCTTTCCGAGAGCACGGAGGAATATCTGAGCGGCTACTACAAAGACTTCCTGTGGAACCGGGCGACAGGATACATATCGGATTATCTTTAATATCAGCAGTCCAGGCCAACTTTCAGCCAGACTTGCTTGATTGTCGGAAATTTTTCCTATATTTGCAGCCCCTAAAAGCCGAGGGCTTTTGGTGCAATGGGGTCCGGAAACGGACTGAGTAACACATTTTCAAATTTAAAGACATGAAACACATTGAATTGAAAGGCGTCATACGCCAGACAGGCAACAAGGCCACAGTAAAAAGCATCCGCAAACAGGGACTCGTTCCATGCAACATCTACGGTTCAGGTATAGAGAACGTACTGTTCACAGTCACTGCAAAGGACCTCAAGACGATCACACACACTCCTGATTCCTACATCATAGATCTCGAATTGAACGACGGGCAGAAATTCAATGCCGTACTTCACGAAGTGCAGTGGCATCCTGTGACTGACGAGGCTCTCCACGTGGACTTCCTCGTAGTGACCGAGGACAAGCCGGTGGTCATCGATGTTCCGGTGGTGATTACAGGACATTCGGAAGGTGTGAAACTCGGAGGAAAGCTTCTTGTATCCTCACGCAAGCTCCGCGTCAGCGCCTTCATGAAGGATCTTCCTGATTCCCTTTCAGTGGACATCACCAACCTGATGATCGGCAAGCAGATTGTCGCCGGGGATCTCCATTATGACAACATCAGCATCGTGTCACCAAAGGCCACGATCATATGCTCTGTCAGGGCTACCCGTGCTACCGCTACCGCACAGGCCCAGAACGCTTGATAAAAAACTGTCTGAGAAATGGATAATTATCTGGTCGCCGGATTGGGAAACATCGGCGCCGAATATTCAAATACCAGACATAATATGGGATTTATGGTATTGGATGCCTGGGCCAAGGCATCCAATATCGTTTTCAGGTCAGGGAGATACGGAAGCATCGCCGAAACATCCTTCAAAGGGCGCAAGTTCACTTTGCTCAAACCGTCCACATACATGAATCTCAGCGGAAAAGCTGTCAGATACTGGATGAATGAACTGAAACTTCCCCTGGAGAACCTGATCGTGATATCCGATGATCTCAACCTCCCGTTCGGCACACTCAGAATGAGGAAGAACGGCAGTGCAGGAGGACATAACGGGCTGTCGAACATTACAGAGCTGCTCGGCAGCCAGGACTACGCCAGAATCCGTATCGGAATCGGAAACAATTTCAGCCGCGGCGGTCAGATAGACTTCGTCCTTGGGGAACTAAGCGAAGAAGAATCCAGGGAAATGCCTGAGATATGCGACAGGGTGATAGCCGGGATAAAGGCATTCGCCACGGCAGGCCCCGACCGCGCCATGAACACCCTCAACACAAAACCGAAAGCAGTCTCAGCGGTAGATTCTCCGCAAGACGGCAAGACACCATCTTCTGACGCACAGAAGCTTCATCCAGACAAATGAAGCCAGTTTCCATGACCGGGAATCACAGTTCCATTCCCGTCCTGAAGGTGTGATTCTCCTTACCGCTACACCTGACACGGAATCAGGGGTAGCCATTTCCATTCCCCTGACATTCCCGTCCCCTATGGTCAGGTAGCAGACCGTACCGTCATCCGCCTCCCGCAGTCCGCAGATCCTGTGAAGTATGAAATTCCCGCGGAATCTGAAAAGGATCACATCGCCCGGCTTCAAGTCGCGTCCTTGCTGGCTTGCCACACAGACCTTGTCCTTGCCGTTCCGGAAAAAAGGATACATGCTCCACCCCTTCACCGTGAAAACCACATGTTTCCCTGCAGCAAGGCTTTCCATGACATGCCCGAAGAAAACATCGTTCGGGATCACAAGCGTCTTTGACATCTCATCTTCCATCAGCAAATACGGTATTGAAAGTCAGTTCGGCAGCCTGAAAATCCGGCAGGCACTCAAGATGATAGAAATCCGATGAGGACACCACGTCGGACACGAAATCGCAGACCATGTCAGAAGTCTCCTCCACATAGCTGAATGCCGGAGGTGCAGACGGAAGCAGTGCTCCTATTGCCTTCAGCGGAGAGAGCTTCTCCATCCTGTTGTACGGAGCCTGGCTAAGCCGGACCATCGCTTTCAGCGGGTATTTTTCCTGTCTGTAGCATGGGGTCTTGCCGCTCCAGGGAGAACCGTACACTGTCACTTTTCCGTCTTCTCCCACCCGGACGAAAGGACTGTCATCATTCAGCAGGAACATATCCGGGAACCTCTCCCTCAAAAGCCTGGTATGCGTGCTTTTCCCTGTCCCCGACTCACCGAGGAACATCGCAGCCATACCGTTGCAGACATTGACAGAACTGTGCACGGCTGCACATTTTCTTGCGATGCACAGCATGTTGAAGGACATCCACAGCCCGAATCTTGTCATGGAAGGGGAGTAATTCCCGCACGTAGATCTTACCATGTCGGATCCAGGCTTCCATAGAAGCACGAGAACAGACTCCGCATCAGGAGAGACCATGTCAAAGTATATCATATCCCCCGCCCTGCCGAACGAGCAGCTGACCCCTTCAAAGCCGACCTCATAGCACGACTGCCTGTGCCGGTATTCCTCCGAAGCCAGCACCTGTCTCTCATCCAGTACGGAACTGACTGTGAAATCCGGCTTTCCTGCCGTCATGAATGGCCTGAACGCCTCCGACTTGTCCACAAAATCCTTGAACGGACCGTCCGAGACGGAAAAAACGAAATCGGCTACAGATATTCTCCTGTCTTCCATAAACTATTGAACATTATCATTCCAGTGCATCCAGGTCTATGATCCTGCGGCAGGCTGACAAGGTCTCCCTTCTGTGGGCAATCACGATGATTGTAAGGGAGGAGTCACCTTCCGACAGCCCGGATATTGACCTGATTATCTCTGTTTCGGCTTCCATGTCCACCGACGAGGTCGCTTCATCGAAGAAGAGCACAGAAGCCCCTTTGTAAAGAGCCCGTGCTATGCCTATCCTCTGCTTCTGACCGCCTGAAATGGAATTCCCGGCCTCTGCAAGAGTCGTATCCATACCGTCAGGAAGGCCGGATATCCAGTCCCACAGCCCTGTCTTGATGAAAATCTTCCTTATCCGCTCCCTGTCGGCAGTTTCCGGGTCTTCGCCGAATGCCACATTCTCCACAAATGTCCCGTTCACAAGGAACACGTCCTGAGGCACATAACCGAGAAGAGCCTGCCAGGAAGAGACATTGTCCGACGATATCTTCACATCGTCCACATACAGACCGCCGCTCTCCGGATGATAGAATCCCATCAGGAGGTTGAACAATGTCGTCTTTCCGGCTCCGGAATGACCTTTTATACCCACATACTCCCCTTTCCTTATCCGCAGGTCGAGATTCCTGAAAATATAACGTGCGCTGTCAGGATATCTGAAAGACACGGACCTCAAGTCTATTGAAGTTGAAAAGGAAAGCGGGCGTCCTGCAACCTCCTTCGCAGGCACTTCCTCCAGAATACCCTTCAGGACAGAAACGCTGTATCCTGCGGACTGTACCGACTGCCATCCGGCCACCACCGCCCTCACCGACGGCAATATCTTCATCGCCGACAAGGCGAATATACCGAAAGTCATGGACATTCCCCATGCAGCGGACACGGAGAGCAGCACAAGTATTATGATGGACAGCATCATGGTCATCTCCATGAAACCAGACGAGACGGAGGAATAAGACTCTGTCTTCATCCTGACATCGCTTACCTTTGATATACAGTAATGGAACTTCTTCAGCTGCCGGTCCACTGCCCCGTTTATGTAATAGTCCGAATAGCCGCGGAACAGTTCGAAGACTGATCTGGACTGGCTGCGTCTGGCATTGTTTTCAGTGATTCCGAGACTTCTCATCCGTTTCCGCAGATAGAAAGAATAAAGGAACATGAAAGGCCCGATCACGAGCAGCAGGGCCAAAGTCGGCCAGGGCTCGTATATGAACAGGGCAGTCATGATAATCAAGAGCAGCAATACGGAAGAAAAGATATTCAGCATGGACATGATAACCCCCGACGTGAATGTCATGGTGACGGCATTCACCTTGTTTGCCAGGTCCACGCTGTCCGATCTCCGGATGAAAAGCAGCCCCTTGCCGATAAACACACCAAGCACTCTCTCTGCCAGAACAGTGTAGAGAGAAAAGACGTACCGGCTCCGGAATCTTGAAAGAAAGAATACCGCTACATTCTTTATAAGGATGAAAGCCAATGCAGCAGCGGCTACAGGAAGTACCGCGTGCACATCTCCTTCCTTTTCAAGGACTCCGGCAAGCACCTGAATAAAAACCACTACCCCGGCAAAATCGAGTATGGCTCTGGCAAAGAGAGAAACCGCGACCAGAATGCCTCTTTTCCGGAAACCGGCCGGTATGAGAGAGTATATATCCCTGCAGTCCATCAGGCTACTCCGCCAGAAGTCCGCACTCCTTCAGCTTGTCGCACCAGGCCCTGGCATCCTTTTCGGCAAGGGTCCTGTCTATGCCATACCCGGAAACGAGGGAATCGCAGACATCCGAAACCTCGAAATCGCGCCCGTACATTCCGTTCCACAGGTACAGAGAGGTCTCGTTCAGGGATATTATCCTGGTCATGTCCTCCCCGTTCCTACCCTGAATTATGACAACATGCTGTCCGGCCATGTCCCGTACTTTGTATTTAGAAGATATTCTCATGGTCACTGGATTGTTTATCCTGTAAAGTTACAAAAAAACTTCACAATACCCAGTCTGTCCCGTCAGGACAGTCGGCAAATACTGTCGCGGCATCCTTGTACAGGCTCTCGACATCGGATGCTTCCAGCTGGATACTCCCTGCCAGACGGTCTGAAACATCCATGGCCCAGCCTGAAGTACCCTTGCTGCCGTATTCCTTCCATCCGTTCCGTTCATCCGCCTCTGACGGATTCGGTCCCGGATTCGGATACCATCCTGCACCGGCTATATGAGCCCCCATGCGGCAGTTGACATAAGTGACATTGTCATAATAGTCCCCGGATCCTCCGGATCTTGCAAGATAAACGGTACCGTCATCCACTCCGCTGTCTGCGGTTATGTTACAGTCCAGAAAGACAAATCCCGGAGAATTGCGGCTGCATCTCGCCTGTACGATATACCCTCCGTTGCTGTTTTCACATGAACGGATTTCGCAGGACTCGAACAAGGCCGCCCTGGCATATCCCCATATGAAGTCGACGTCACCTGTCACCTTGCAGTCCCGGAACAGGCACCATCCTTTAAGTTCCAGAGTATCCTGCTCACCGGAAAAACTGCAGTCCACTGCCACCAGACGGCCGTCATCGCTGTTGAAATAAAGGGCTTCAGCCTGACTCCCGTGTCCATGGGTGTTCTCGACCGAGATATTCTCGAATCTGAGCATGTCACAGTTTTCGACAAGGATCACTGACCTTCCGCCGGCTTTGCCTATCTTGCCGCCGGTTTCAGGGACATCGGGGACTCCGCTGCCGACCCCGTTTATATAATCGTTGCAATTGTCATATCTGATGATGGTCTTCTCGCGCGCCGCCCCCTTTATGGTCAGCTTGTTCTTGTTCCGGATATAAAGCTGCTCCTCGTAAATGCCTTCGGACACGGAAATGGTCATGGCATGGCTCTGTCCGCACAGATTGGCGAAATTCACAGCTCCCTGTACCGTCATGAAGTCGCAGTCCCTGCTTCCTACAGTCACTTCAGAAACCCTTCCCGGCTGTTCCATGACCGTGAATGACCATTCTCCATCGGAAACTCCGTCGAACCCTTCGGCCGTCAATGCATCTTCCGTTATGTCGACACGGTATTCCTTGCCGAACTCGAGCTTGTCTGAATGCAGCCTTATGGTAACCGTATTCCCTTCTACTGTCACTGGCTCGTAATAAACAATGCGATAATACCCAAGGGCAGAAGAGCCTATGGCATCCATTGCCGTAGTGAAAACACTTTCCGCCGTCATCTGCGGCTTGCCATCCGACAAGGCGGCAATATCCTCCATCCGGATCAGATCCACTACATCCCCGTCCGCATCCAGAATCCGTATCTCACCTGTTTTCCCGAGATGCGGGGCAGACCGGAACTCCATTGTAAGATATGAATCAACGCATGCGTTGCTGCCGGACGGAAAGGCGATATAACTGTCAGTCACAAGATCCTGAGGACGCAAGGATGAAGTACCGTCCTGTCCGTCCTCCGTTCCGTCAATGTTTTTCTGGCAGGAAGATGCCGCCACAATCAGAATGGCGGCTGCTAATTTCAAAAACAAAGTGTCCATAATCATGCAGTAATATACGGCAAATATAACTGCATTTGATACAGGACACTTGGACAAATCATCAAAAACCGGGTAAATTCAGTCTATTCAAGACCTTTGACATACCTGTCAATGGCAGCGGCAGCCTTCCTGCCTGCCCCCATGGCCAGAATCACCGTAGCGGCTCCGGTAACGGCATCACCTCCGGCAAACACTCCCGGTCTGGTGGTCACGCCATCGTCATCTGCCACTACACACCCGCGCCTGTTCGTTTCCAGACCTGCCGTAGTCCTGGCTATAAGAGGATTAGGAGATGTACCAAGAGCCATTATCACTGAATCGGCCTCGATCTCGAACTCCGAATCAGGGACAGGCACAGGAGAGCGTCTTCCGCTTTCATCAGGCTCTCCGAGCTCCATCCTTATGCATCTGATCCTGTTTACCCAGCCTTTCTCGTCACCTGTGATCTCCACCGGATTCGACAGCATCATGAACTTCACGCCTTCTTCCTTGGCATGGTGCACCTCCTCCCGTCTTGCAGGAAGTTCTTTCTCCGTTCTCCTGTAGACTATGGTGACATCCCCTCCAAGTCTCAATGCAGTCCTCGCCGCATCCATGGCCACATTACCTCCGCCGACCACAACCACCTTCTTCGCATGCATCACAGGGGTCAGATAATCATCCCTGTATGCATCCATCAGATTGTTCCTGGTCAGGAATTCGTTTGCCGAGAAGACCCCGTTCAGATTCTCCCCGGGGATATTCATGAAACGCGGAAGCCCTGCACCGGAACCGATGAATACCGCCGAGAAGCCCTCTTCAGAGAGCAGGGAATCCACAGTGACCGTCCTGCCGACAACCACATTTGTCTCGATCTTCACTCCCAGGGCCTTGACATCGGCTATTTCTGCGGCCACTACCTTCTCCTTCGGCAGCCTGAACTCAGGTATACCGTATTCGAGCACTCCTCCAGGCTTGTGCAATGCCTCGAAGACAGTGACCTCATATCCGGCCTTTGCCAGATCATAGGCACATGCCAGCCCGGCCGGACCGCTGCCGACAACGGCCACCTTATGCCCGTTTGGTGAAATCCTGTCCGGTGCCTTCCGTCCGTTTGCCCTGTTCCAGTCCGCGACGAACCTTTCAAGCTTGCCGATAGCCACAGGCTCCCCTTTCACACCGAGGATGCAACTGCCTTCGCACTGTGTCTCCTGCGGGCATACCCTGCCGCATACTGCCGGAAGGGAAGAATCCTCTGCAATCACCGATGCCGCCTTTCCGAAATCACGGGAAGCCACTGCCGATATGAACTCAGGTATCTTCACTGAGACCGGGCAGGCGGAGACGCATCGAGGATTCTTGCAATGAAGACACCTTGAAGCCTCCAGTACAGCCTCTTCTTCGTTATATCCGTAGCAGACTTCATCGAAATTGGTCGCCCGGACTTCAGGGGCCTGTTCACGTACGGGCACCCTTGGTATTCTGTTTGCCATAATGATATTCCGTTTTCAGATACAGCCCCGGCAGCACCGGAACTGCTGCGATATTGTTTCTTATCTTATCCTGCACTTGTGGTCCGCTTCCAGCTCTTCGCTCCTGTACATCCCCTGCCGGCGCATAGCCTCGTCGAAATCCACGTCATATCCGTTGAACTCCGGGCCTTCGACACATGCGAACCTTGTCTTTCCTGCCACCGTCACCCTGCAGGCACCGCACATGCCGGTCCCGTCCACCATAAGAGTATTGAGGCTTACGGTTATCGGCAGTCCCAGTTTTTTTGCGGTCAATGTAGCGAACTTCATCATGATCATCGGCCCTATGGCTACGGCCTGCGTATATTTCCGGCCGTCTTCAGTGACGATCTTCTCAAGCAGACCGGTCACCATCCCCTTGAAACCTTCGCTTCCGTCATCCGTGCATATGAACAGATTGTCGCATACCGACTCCATCTCCTTTCTGTATATAATGAGATCGGCAGTCTTTGCACCGATAATCACATCGACATGCACTCCTCTGGACTTCAGATACTTGACCTGAGGATAAACGGGAGCCGTACCTACACCGCCGGCAATGAATATATATCTTTCGCCTGAGAGCTCCTCGTCCGTCTTCTCCACGAAATCCGAAGGCAGACCGAGCGGACCGACCACATCCTCAAAATATCCTCCGGCTTCAAGAGCGCAGATCTCCTTTGTTGACGCCCCAATCTTCTGCGTCACGATAGTCACGGAACCTTCCTCCGCGTCATAATCACTGATAGTCAGCGGTATTCTCTCGCCATGTTCATCCGGACGCACTATCAGGAACTGCCCCGGACGGGCTGCAGAAGCCACACGCGGAGCGAGGACTTTCATTCTGCATATCGCAGGAGAAAGCATTTCTTTTGTCAATATCTTGTACATATCTATCTGGTTTCCGTTTCAGGCCGGACTACCTCTGCCTTATAACCCAGCTTCTCCAGTGCCGCAGCCAACTTCTGCTCGGAAGTCTTTGACGCATCATATTTTATCCATACGGTACGTTCCTCAAGAGATACCTTCATATCCTTGACTCCTTTCTCAAAAGATACATTGTCTCTAATCTTGTCCACACATTTCACGCAATGCATGTCTACGGAGAAAAGCACTTCCCTGAATTCCCTGGCAGGTCTGGCCGCTCCGCACGCAGGGTTTCCGGAAACGGAGGCCGCAGAACATGTCATCCCGCCTGGCGCCAAAAGCAGTACGGCTGCTGCAACGGACTGTAAAACAGTGGATAATTTCATATATTCAAAATCAAAACATACAAACTTACATATAAATTCGGGATTTCTACACCGGATTAATAAAAAAGTCAAGGCCGCATCTCAAATGCGGCCGGAAGTTGTTAACTTTAGCCGAAAAGTCTAATTTAAAAACAAATAATATGCGAGCTTGCGGCCTTGAC
>CALVDT010000086.1 GCA_944326385.1 uncultured Bacteroidales bacterium
GAAGGGGAAATAGAATATGAAATTTAACCGATAAAAAGAAGGATTATGGCACTTGTAAATGAAAATTTCCTGAAACTCCCCGGAAGCTATCTGTTTTCCGACATAGCGAAAAAAATACAGTCATTCAAGAAAGCCAATCCTGAAGTCAGACTTATCAGACTGGGTATCGGAGATGTCACCAGGCCTCTTCCCGAAGTATGCATAAAAGCCATGCACAAGGCGGTAGAGGAAATGTCCAATGCAGGCACTTTCAGAGGATACGGCCCGGAGCAGGGCTATGACTTCCTGATAAACGCCATCATACGCCATGACTATCAGCCTCGCGGAATATATCTCGACAAATCCGAAATCTTCATCAGCGACGGAGCCAAGAGCGATACCGGAAATTTCTGCGACATCCTCAGCACGGACAACAGCGTAGGTGTCACGGATCCCATATATCCTGTATATGTGGACAGCAATGTCATCGACGGACGGGCAGGAGATATCAGCCGCGACGGGCATTGGAGCAACATCACTTATATGCCATGCACAGCTGCCAACCATTTTCTGCCGAAGATTCCGGATCACCGGGTGGATATCGTATATCTCTGTTATCCGAACAATCCTACGGGAACAGTCCTGACTAAAGAGCAGCTGAAGGAGTGGGTGGATTATGCTCTGGCAAACGATACGCTCATCCTCTACGACTCTGCTTACGAGGCTTTCATCCGGGAAGACAATATCCCGCATTCCATCTATGAAATAAAGGGTGCGAAGAAATGTGCCGTGGAATTCAGGAGTTTCTCGAAAACTGCAGGCTTCACAGGAGTGAGATGCGCATACACGGTAGTCCCTCATGAGGTAAGCGGGGCTCTTCTGGACGATTCGAGAGTCAGTCTGAACAAACTGTGGAACAGGCGGCAATGCACGAAATTCAACGGAACGAGCTATATCACACAGAGAGGTGCTGAAGCGATATACACTGCGGAAGGGAAAAAGCAGGTCAGAAAAATCATAGATTATTACATGGAGAATGCCCGTATCATGCGGGAGGGACTGCAGGCGGCAGGACTTACCGTCTACGGAGGCGTGAACGCGCCTTATATCTGGCTGAAGACACCGAAAGGCCAGACTTCGTGGGATTTCTTCGACTACCTCCTCCATAAAGTGCATGTAGTAGGCACTCCCGGCTCGGGATTCGGCCCGAGCGGTGAGGGTTATCTCAGGCTTACTGCATTCGGTGAGAGATACGACTGCATCGAAGCCATGGAAAGAATCAAACAGAACTTCAACAAATAGACTAACGTAAAATTTTATGCCATGTCAACTTTAAGATTCAAGATGGTGGAAGCGGCTTTCGGGAAGAAGCCGGCCACTGTAGCTGTCCCGGAGAAACGGCCGTCCGAATATTTCGGCATGTATGTTTTCAACAGGGAGAAGATGTTCAAATATCTCTCGGCCGATGTCTACGCAAAACTCATCAATGTGATAGACACCGGCTCGGCTCTGGACAGGAGCATAGCCGACGAGGTCGCGGCCGGCATGAAAAAGTGGGCGGTGGAGATGGGCGTGACCCACTACACACACTGGTTCGCCCCTCTGACCGAAGGCACGGCCGAGAAACACGACTCCTTCATAGAACATGACGGAAAGGGAGGGGTCATCGAGGAATTCACAGGCAAGCTGCTTGTACAGCAGGAACCTGACGCCTCTTCTTTCCCCAACGGAGGCATCAGGAATACATTCGAAGCACGCGGATACTCTGCCTGGGACCCTTCTTCCCCAGCCTTCATCGTGGATGACACACTCTGCATCCCTACCATCTTCATAGCCTACACAGGAGAGTCTCTGGATTACAAGGCACCTCTGCTCAAAGCTTTGAGAGCAGTCGACAAGGCCGCTACGGATGTCTGCCACTATTTCAATTCTGATGTAAAAAAGGTATATGCCTATTTAGGATGGGAACAGGAGTACTTCTTAGTGGACGAAGGGCTGTATGCGGCACGGCCTGACCTCCTGCTGACAGGACGCACCCTCATGGGGCACGACTCGGCGAAGAACCAGCAGCTGGAAGACCACTATTTCGGAGCCATTCCGACCAGAGTCGCCGCTTTCATGAAGGAACTGGAAATAGAGGCCCTGAAGCTCGGCATTCCTGTCAAGACCAGGCACAATGAGGTGGCACCTAACCAGTTCGAACTCGCCCCTGTCTATGAGGAGTGCAATCTGGCGAACGACCACAACATGCTGATCATGTCGCTGATGCGCAAGATCGCCAGAAACCACGGATTCCGCGTTCTTCTGCATGAGAAGCCGTTCAAGGGAGTGAACGGAAGCGGCAAACACAACAACTGGTCTCTCGGCACGGATACAGGGCTCGCCCTGATGTCGCCTGGCAAGGATTTTTCCGGCAATCTCAGATTCATCACATTCGTGGTCAACACCCTGATGGCCGTCTACAAGCACAACGGTCTGCTGAAAGCGTCTATCATAAGCGCCAGCAATGCACACAGGCTCGGCGCCAATGAGGCTCCCCCTGCCATCATATCCAGCTTCCTCGGCTCGCAGCTCTCGGCCGTGCTTAAGCACATCGGCGAAAGCGAACCGGAAAACCTCAAGTCCATAGGAGGAAAAAAGGGCATGAAGCTGGATATCCCGCAGATACCGGAAATCCTCGTGGACAACACCGACAGGAACAGGACTTCGCCGTTCGCATTTACCGGAAACAGGTTTGAATTCAGGGCCGTAGGCTCGGAAGCCAATTGCGCAAGCGCAATGATTGTCCTCAATTCTGCATTGGCAGAGCAGCTGAAAGAATTCAAGTCAACGGTGGACGAACGCATTGCCGCAGGCGAAGAAAAGTTCTCCGCGATTTTAGGAGTAATCAGGGAATATATAAAAATCTGCGAGCCGATTCGGTTCGACGGGAACGGCTACAGCGACGAGTGGAAGGCGGAAGCGATGCGCAGAGGACTGGACTGCGAGACTAGCGCGCCTCTCATCTATGACAATTATCTCACCGACGAGAGCGTAAAGATGTTCGAAAGCGCAGGCGTGATGACCCGCAAGGAGCTCGAAGCCAGGAATGAAGTCAAGTGGGAGACTTACACGAAGAAGATCCAGATAGAGGCCCGCGTGCTCGGAGACCTGGCTCTGAACCATATAGTCCCAGTAGCGACGAAGTATCAGAGTTCGCTCATAGACAATGTATACAAGATGCATGAAATCTTTCCTGCGGAAAAGGCCGATGCCCTGACTCTCAGGAACATAGAACTGATAGAAGCCATCGCCTCGCATACAGCCTTCATCAAGGAGCACGTGGACGCGATGGTGGAAGCGCGGAAAGTGGCGAACAGGATCACTGACGAACGTGAGAAAGCCATTGCATACCACGATACTGTCTTCCCTTGCCTGGACGAAATCAGGTATCATATAGACAAACTGGAGCTCATCGTGGATGACCGGATGTGGACTCTCCCGAAATACAGGGAACTGCTGTTCATCCGGTAAGCGGGACAGAACCGTTGCGACATTAGTTGCGGCTGATTTGAAGCGCATGAATGTGGCTGAAGACAGAAACTGTTTTGAAATTAAATGTATTTCAAAACAGTTTTTTATTTTTGCAGCAGAATTTACAAGAGACGGCAACCTGTCTCTCACGAAGCTGCAAAATATGTCAACACTGAGATTCAAAATGGTCGAGACGGCTTTCGGGAAGAAGCAGCATGAAGTGGAACTGCCGAAAGGCCGTCCGTCAGAGTATTATGCCATGTATGTCTTCAACAGGGAGAAGATGTTCAGATATCTCTCACCTGACGTCTACGCAAAACTGATAAACGTGATAGACACCGGCTCGGCTCTGGACAGGAGCATAGCCGATGAGGTCGCTGCCGGCATGAAGAAATGGGCCGTGGAGATGGGCGTGACCCACTATACCCACTGGTTCGCACCGCTGACTGAAGGCACGGCAGAGAAGCACGATTCATTCATAGAACATGACGGGAAAGGCGGTGTCATCGAGGAATTTTCCGGAAAACTTCTCGTGCAGCAGGAGCCGGATGCGTCTTCATTCCCGAACGGGGGTATCAGGAATACTTTCGAGGCACGCGGATATTCTGCCTGGGATCCGTCATCTCCTGCTTTCATCGTGGATGACACACTCTGCATCCCTACCATCTTCATAGCCTATACAGGAGAATCCTTGGATTACAAGGCTCCTCTTCTGAAGGCACTCAGGGCAGTCGACAAGGCCGCAACCGACGTATGCCGCTATTTCAATCCCGACGTGAAGAAAGTCATCACGTATCTCGGATGGGAACAAGAGTACTTCTTGGTGGACGAAGGGCTGTATGCAGCAAGGCCTGACCTTCTGCTGACCGGACGCACCCTCATGGGACATGACTCGGCGAAGAACCAGCAGCTGGAAGACCACTATTTCGGAGCCATTCCGACCAGGGTGGCGGCTTTCATGAAAGACCTTGAAATCGAATCGCTCAAACTCGGAATCCCTGTAAAGACGCGCCACAACGAGGTAGCCCCTAATCAGTTCGAACTCGCCCCTATCTACGAGGAGTGCAATCTGGCGAACGACCACAACATGCTGATCATGTCGCTGATGCGCAAGATAGCACGCAACCACGGTTTCCGAGTACTCCTGCATGAAAAGCCGTTCAAGGGAGTGAACGGAAGCGGCAAGCACAACAACTGGTCTCTCGGCACAGACACAGGCATCGCCCTGATGGCCCCGGGAAAGGATTTCAAGAGCAACCTCCGTTTTGTGACTTTCGTCGTCAACACCCTGATGGCGGTCTACCGCCACAACGGACTTCTGAAGGCATCCATCGCCAGTGCGAACAACGCGCACAGGCTCGGCGCCAATGAAGCTCCGCCGGCTATCATATCCAGCTTCCTCG
>CALVDT010000087.1 GCA_944326385.1 uncultured Bacteroidales bacterium
GACGGGAAAGTCGAACACGGCAAACGCCATGGCGGGTTAGCTCAGCTGGTTAGAGCGCATGATTCATAATCATGAGGTCCGCAGTTCAATCCTGCGACCCGCTACAAGAAAGCGACATCACAGAATCCTCTGTGATGTTTTTTGTTTGCCCGGACTTCAGTCCGACAAGGCCGAAGACCATACCTTAAGGATCAACGGAAACACCGGGAAAATCCTGTGTCAGACTTAACCGGAATCCGAGATCAGGCATAGATATTACAGAGTCTGAAGAGGAAATATCTGACATCAGAGACACCGCGGATTCTCGAAGTCCAGAGGACAAGGAGAGTTTATCTTTACGAGGAGGAAGCACAACCGGATGTAGCGATTCTTTATCTGCCGGACTTTGAGAAACGGGACAGGAAGAAACGGGATTAGATTAGCTATATATAATTAGGTGTGTGAGATTCCAGATAAGGAGAAAATTAGATTGGATTCCATTAATTATACCGATTCTAAATCCAGATAAAAAGACTATATTTGCGAATAACATAAACGCAGAAAGCCATGAAAGTAGGAGATAAAGCGAAAGCCTCCCCGCAACTCACTGGAGAATCCGATTGGGTCGAGGGAGAAGTGATAGACATTGAACAGAATCCGTTTAAGGGTATTGTCATTGCCATTAAGGACAAAGTGGGGAGGATTTTCTTTGGCGAAGAGAGATATTTCCAGCCAGTAAAATTGTAGGGAAAGTTATGTTTGCGATAGCATTTGATATGGTCGTGTCAGACCTAAAAAGAATTATGGAGAGCCATACAACAACGCTTATTTCGCGATAGGGGTAATCCTGCGTAAATATGGATTCTACAATGCACAAGGGAGTGTCTATCTTACCGAGAGAAACGATATGGCAAACCTTTACAGAGCGATAGAAGCACTGAAAAACACGACATGGTTTAGAGATTCCGTCAGAGACATACGGGCATTCAAGGTTGAGGATTGGAGCGATTTTACCCCAGTATTCAAGGAACAGTGACGGCATACATACTTTAACGATACACCCTCTTGCAGCAATGTAGGAGGGTTTTTGTATATGACAATCAGGATTCCATATAAAGGGAAAACATGTCGCAGAGAATAATCCCCGACCAGTACCAAAATCGCAGCAAAAGTGGTAGTGGTCGCAATAAACAAGACTCGACCAGTACCAATTCCCCGGCAAAAGTGGTAGTGGTCGCAACAATTCACGACCTATCTGCTGCACTTCCGCGCTGAATCACTGCCAATAGAGCAAAACACCACCTATCTGCTGCACTTCCGCGCCATATCGCTGCAGATAGTTACCACCCCTCTCCCTGTCGGAAAATTCAGTGCAAAAAATTATCTGCGGCTGCATAAGAAATCAAGGCAAATTTGAGTAACTTTGCATCTATCTACAAATCACTGGAGACATGCGAAATCCACATTATTTATGCGCCATACTGATGGCGGCAATGTTCAGTCTGCAAGGGTGCGGACAGGAAGAAAAAGTCCGGCTCGACGTAATTTCATACAATATCAGACAGGGAGTGGCAGATGACGGAGACAACTCATGGGAATACCGTAAAACCGCGACAACCGACATGCTCCAGGACAAGCATCCGGATATTTTCGGAGTCCAGGAAGCCTATGATTTCCAGATAGACTACATCACCGGCAGCCTGCCGGAATATGAAAGCATCGGAGTCGGACGGGATAACGGCAAGCAGGCAGGAGAGCACATGTCCATCTTCTACAACACAGAATCAGTCAAGATGATAGAATGGGGCACATTCTGGCTTTCCGAAACACCGGAAACACCTTCAATGGGATGGGATGCCGCCTGCCGCAGGACTGCCACCTGGGCACTGCTGGAAAAAGAAGGCAGAAAATTCTACTACGTCAATACGCATCTCGACCATGTCGGCAAAGAGGCCCAGAAAAACGGACTCGCCCTTATCGTGGACCGGATTGCGGACATAAACCCGGAAGGATTCCCTATGGTTCTGACCGGCGATTTCAATGTCACACCGGATGATCCCGTACTCGATGACCTTGAGACAAAAATGCTCAGCGCAAGGGACAACGCCTCTCAAACAGACAGCCTGGGGACATTCAACGGTTGGGGCGGCAGCGACTCCGTGATAGATTACATCTGGTATGACGGATTCGCATCCTGCGACAAGTTCGAAACGGTAAGGACCCGATACGGCGGAATACCGTACATTTCCGACCATTACCCGGTTCACGCCACCCTTACCTTCTGATACCCTCACCTGCAAAACATCCACACCCATAACAGATCTGAAAATATGCTGCGGAAAATCAGAGTGGTCCTGGCGGCCATCTTCTTCACGATCATCACACTGCTCTTTCTGGATTTCACGGGAACAATCCACACATGGTTCGGATGGCTGGCGAAAATCCAGTTCATTCCTGCAGTCCTTGCCCTGAACGCAGGAATTGTAATCATACTGATAATCCTCACGCTCGTGTTCGGAAGGATATACTGTTCCGTAATCTGCCCGCTCGGAATATTCCAGGACATCACCTCGTGGATAAACGGAAGACGCGGGAAGAAGCAGAAAATGCGGTTCAGCTGGTCACCGGCAAAATCCTGGCTGAGATATGGAATTCTGGTCCTGTTCATCGCCGCCCTTGCAGCGGGGATCGGCTCTTTGGCGGCTCTTCTCGAACCGTACAGCGCATACGGACGCATTGTGTCGAACCTGTTTGCACCGCTTTACCAGTGGGGAAACAACCTGCTGGCATGGCTGTCGGAAAGAATCGACAGCTATGCATTCTACAGCAAGGACGTTTGGCTCAAGAGCATTCCGACATTCATCATCGCAGCTGCGACCTTTGCCATCATAGTGACACTCGCATGGAGAAACGGAAGAACCTGGTGCAACACCGTCTGTCCGGTGGGGACAGTACTCGGATGGCTTTCGAAATACTCTCTGCTGTCCATAAGGATAGACAAAGACAAATGCACATCATGCAGCCTGTGCTCCAAGGGCTGCAAGGCCTCCTGCATTGACTTCAGGAACCACGCCATCGACTATAGCCGCTGTGTGGCATGCATGGACTGCATAGACACCTGTACACACGGAGCCATAAGCTATACTTTCAGATTCAGGCACAAGACCCCGGCCGCTGCCGGGAGAGCAGACGACAAGCCTGACAGCCGGTCAAACGGAAGGAGGAATTTCCTTTCCACAACCGCACTGATGGCCACAACCGCCGCATTGAATGCCCAGGAGAAAAAGGTGGATGGAGGTCTTGCCGTCATAGAAGACAGGAAGATTCCGGAAAGGAAGACTCCGATCGTTCCGCCGGGTGCAGCCAGTCTGAGAGATTTCTACCGGCACTGTACAGCCTGCCAGTTATGCGTATCGGTCTGTCCGAATGACGTATTGCGTCCGTCAGGCAGCATCATGAGACTGATGCAGCCGGAAATGTCCTACGAAAAAGGATATTGCAGACCGGAATGCACCAAATGTTCCGAAGTCTGCCCTGCCGGAGCAATCCTGCCGATTTCGGTCGCCGACAAGTCTGCCATGCAGATAGGCCACGCAGTATGGATAAGGAAAAACTGCATCGTCATTACGGACAATGTGGAATGCGGCAACTGTGCCAGACACTGCCCTGCCGGAGCCATAGCAATGGTCCCTGTACGGAAGCGGCACAGGTACAGACACGGGAATATGGAAAATGAGGCAGAAGATCAGACTCCTGCACTGAAGATACCCGTCATTGACACTGAAAAATGCATCGGATGCGGAGCCTGCGAAAATCTCTGTCCAGCCAGACCGTTCAGTGCAATATATGTCGAAGGACACGAAGTGCACAGCGAAATCTGACATCCGCACATGACGGGACTTCTATCAGGAAAAACCGCACATTAAAACCAGTAAGAGAATGGAAAAAAGAACCGACAACATATCCCGCAGAGACTTTTTCAAGACATTGGCAGCCTCCGGTGCAGCCGCTGCAGGGCTGCCAGCCTGCGGAAGAAACCGGGAAAACGGCTCGGGAGCAGAAGGTACGGGAGAAATGACCTTCCGCACCAATCCCAACACAGGAGACAAGGTATCTCTCCTCGGGTTCGGAATGATGAGGCTGCCTTTCATCAGAGGCAGAAAAGCCGAAGACGGCAGAGGAGTGATAGATCAGGAGGAGGTGAACCATCTGGTGGACTATGCCGTAGAACATGGTGTGAACTACTTCGACACATCTCCTGCATATTGCCAGGGAATGTCGGAAGAATCCACCGGCATTGCATTGAGCCGCTACCCCCGCAACAAATGTTTCATCGCCACGAAGCTGTCGAATTTCAGCGAATCCACCCATTCATTCGAAGCATCCAGAAAAATGTATCTGGACTCGATGAAGTTTCTGAAAACCGACTATATCGACTACTATCTGCTGCATTCCCTCTCGAATCTCGATGATTTCAACAAGCGTCACATAGACAACGGAATGCTGGATTTCCTGATAGAGGAAAGGAAAGCCGGCCGCATCCGCAACCTCGGTTTCTCATACCACGGGCACAAGGAATTCTTCGACTATCTGATGTCCGTCCATGACAAGTACCACTGGGATTTCGTCCAGCTCCAGATGAATTACCTGGACTGGGAATATGCCGCGAAAATCAAGTCGAAGAACACGAATGCGGATTACATGTACTATGAACTGGAGAAAAGGAACATCCCTGTCGTAATCATGGAACCACTGCTTGGCGGAAGACTGTCTAAAGTTCCCGAGAACATAATGAAGGAATTCAAGGAAAGGGAACCGGAACTCAGCGTCGCATCCTGGGCATTCCGTTTTGTAGGGTCATATCCGGGAGTCCTCACTGCCCTCAGCGGAATGACCAGAATGGAACATCTTCAGGACAATCTGAAGACATACTCCCCTCTCGATCCGCTTACGGAAGACGAACTTGGCTTCCTGCACCACATTGCCCACCTGATGATGCAATACAAGACGGTGCCATGCAACGATTGCAAATACTGCATGCCTTGCCCTTACGGCATAGACATCCCGGGCATTCTGATGCATTACAACAAATGCATCAACGAAGGCAATCTGCCTACGACCTCGCAGGATCCGGAATACCGCAAGGCCCGCAGGGCATATCTGATAGGTTACGACCGCAGTGTCCCGAAACTGCGCCAGGCAAACCGCTGTACAGGCTGCAAACAGTGCATCCCGCACTGTCCTCAAGGCATAGACATACCGAAAGAACTGCATCGCATAGATGCATATGTCGAACAGCTGAAGCAGCAGACCCTATGACTCTGATGCCGATGACGAGCGACTGTTTCAGATCTCTGCGGGATTGAACCCCAGTTCCTTGGATGCCTTGTCCGTATGGTAGACGTTTCTGGTCATCAGCATGTCCATGTTCACCGTCGACACTTCGGAGGATATGCCGAACTTTGCCAGGAAATCCCCGCAATGGCCGGCTATTTTCAGCAGCCAGTCCGGGACCGGGATATAAATCCTTCTGACTCCATATCTGGAAGCCAGACGGCTGAACATCTCCTTGTATGAGCAGTTCTTTCCGCAGATAAGATACTGTGAACCGGATTTTCCACGTTCCATGGCCAGAATCATACCTCTGGCAGCTTCAGAGACATCTATGACATTCTTGGCGCCGGACGGACAGAACAGCACGGGATTCTTCTTCACCATGGAAATGACCCTGTTCGACCCTTTGGCACTGCCATACTTCCCTATCATGAAAGTCGGATTCACCACCACCACTTTCAACCTGTCGGAATAGGTCATCACGAGATCCTCGGCCTCCTTCTTGCTCAACGCATAGAACGACTCGGAGAAAGGATACTTCATCGGAACTCCCTCAGCGCCGCCGTAACCTATGGTATTAGCAGTGCTGACATACACGAATGTCTCCACTGAATTCGCCACGGCAAGATCGAGAAGCATCCGTGTCGATTCCACGTTCACCTTGCGGAACACCTCATAATCCTTTTCCGACTGCGAGGTCATGGCAGCCACATGGAAGACAACGTTGCATCTGGCCACTATCGGAGCCATGGAAGCTTCATCCTTGAAATCCGCCTCCTCTATGACGACCCTGTCAGATGCCTCGCCTTTGTACCTGCGGCCCTTTCTGACCGTTCCTATCACATCATATCCGGCCTCAGCCAGTTCTTCGACAATATTCGTGGCCAGCATCCCGTTGGCGCCTGTAACAAGTATGGTTTTCTTCATGATACGGTAATTTCTTTTTGAATTGCACTTCCAATGCCGGATTCAGAGTTCATGGGCCTTCACCGACCGGCTCATGAATTTGCCCCGCAGATATTCGGGAATGAGCTTCACAAGGTGGAAAGACAGGGCATTAAGCCTGCCGGGGACGATTGTCCTCCGCTTCCTGAACATCTTTTCGACACAAATCCGGGCCACTCTCTCAGGAGTCACCGACAAGGCCTTTCCGATAAAGCCCTGCCTTTCTATCCTGTATTTTATCTCCTCTTTCGTAGGCATGGGGCCGAGCACGGCGAAACTCACTGAAATCCCGTCCGGAGCCAGTTCCTCCCTCATTCCGAGAGAAAAGAAACGCACGAACGCCTTGGAGGCCGGATAAACGGTCTTGTATCCTGTCGGGATAATGCCTGCCATGGAGGAGATATTCAGGACATATGACCGGGCATTCCTCTTGAGATTGGCGAGCAGCTCATGCGTAAGGAGGGCAGTGGCAGCGACATTGACCTGAATGATAGTGTCGACATAGCCCACCGGAGCATCGCAGAAACGTCTGCTGCCGCCGAGACCTGCATTGTTCACAAGAACGAACACATCATACCGCGAGTTTACCGCAGCCGCGAAATCATAGAGCGCCTGCTTGTCGGTGATGTCGAATTCGAAATAATCGCTGAGAGTCCCTTCGTTCCTGCAGGCCTGACATACTTCCGCCAGATTCTCCCCCGGCAATGAAGCAAGGACTGTGTTGATCTTCCTTTTAGCCAGTTCAAGGGCAATACATCTCCCCAGCCCCGTGCTTGCACCTGTGACGACTGCGTATTTTGACATCTGCATGAGTTTTTTCAAAACTCTGCAAAAATACGACAAAAACGCGAAATGGCAATATCACTCTACATGGATCAATGCCGTCATACCGTCATCTGCCGCATCCGCTGCCACTGTAATCATGAAATCCCCCGGAGTGACGGCAAATGAACCGCTTCCGATATCATAATGGCTGAATGCCGATGAATCCAGACGGATTGTCACGGTCTTCGTTTCACCGGGAGCGAGTGTCACCTTGGCAAAGCCTTTCAGTTCTCTGGCCGGACGCGGCACTTCAGGCTCGCATTCGGACACATATACCTGCGCCACCTCGGAAGCCCGGCAATCTCCGGTGTTCCGCAATTCAAAAGTCACGTCATAGCCGTCACCCGATGAAGTTACCGACAAAGAGGAATAACTGAAATCTGAATAAGTCAGGCCGTAGCCGAAAGGGTAAAGCGGCCCGGCATCCACGCGGTCCGCACCACGGTATCCCGAGAAAATCCCCTCATAATACACCGTATGCAGGAACCTGTCCCGCTTTTGCGGAATTATCGTGTTTTCCCTCATGCTGTAATACGGCCATGACGGATTGGCTTCTTCCGAGCCCCAGATTGTAAACGGAAGTCTGCCGGAGGGTGAGACTTTCCCGGTCAATATGTCAGCCATGGCCTGCCCGCCGGCCTGTCCTGGATACCACGCCATGACAACAGCCTCCACCTCATCTATCCATGGCATCGCCACTTCCCCTCCGGAATTTATGATGACCACCACATTGTCATTCAAGGACGCTGCCTTGCGTATCATCCCGTCCTGACCGGCAGGAAGATTGAAAGTCCTGTCAGCCCCTTCCCGTTCCGTCGTCTTAGTGAACCCAGCAGATATGATGACTGCTGAAGCTTTCCTGACCGCTTCCTCGTCAAAACCCATGTCGCTTGTCAGACCGATGTGCATCACATTCCTCTTTCCTGCGGCTTCCGTCAATCCCGAGAGCAATGTTGAACTTCTGCCTTCGATCGGAGTGACCTCGCCGCTTCCTCCGCCGAACGGGATGATATCAGCATTCGGCCCCATCACCGCCAGATTCCCGAGACATTTGCGGGACAACGGCAGTATTCCCGTATTCTTCAGCAGGACAGGGCCTTCCACTGCAACATCATAAGCTATCCGATGGCACTCAGGATTGTCTTCGGGCAGCCCGGCATCTGCCGCCGGCCGGTCCAGAAGTCCGAAGCGGATGAATGTCTTCAGGATATTGACACATTTTGCATCTATCTGGCTTTCCTGAATCACCCCGTTGTCAAGAAGTTCCTTCACCTTCCCGCAGTCGAGCCAGTACCCCTTCGGCATTTCGAGATCAAGACCGCTTTCCACGCATCCGAGCGTAGTATATGTCGAAGTCCAGTCGGACATCACCATGCCGTCGAAACCCCATCCTTCGCGGAGCACATCCTTTATCAACCACCCGTTCTCCGCTGAATGGACACCGTTCAGCGGATTGTAACTGGTCATGACAGCACCGACTCCGGCTTTCTGTACGGCATCCCTGAACACAGGAAAATACAGTTCGTTCAGGGTCCTTTCGTCTACCACCGAATTCACAGCATGCCGTTTGTATTCCTGGTTATTAGCTGCGAAATGCTTTATCGTGGCTATCACCCCGTTTTCCTGCATACCCGAAATATAGCCGCATGCAATCGCTGAAGCCAATACCGGATCTTCACCGTAATATTCGAAGTTCCGCCCGCAATGAGCCGAACGGTAGATATTCACTCCCGGCCCCAGCATGATCCCGACTCCCCTGGCCTTTGCATCCAAAGCCAGCCCTTTTCCCATTTCTCCGGCAATATCAGGATTCCATGTGGCTGCAAGAGACATCCCGCATGGATAGAAGGTGCTTCTGGTATTGTTCCGGACACCTTGAGGGCCGTCGGCCATCCTTATGGAAGGTATGCCAAGCCGGTCTATGGCCGCAGTGTGGAATCCGTCCACCTGACCGGCGACCAGACTCATCTTTTCCTCCAGCGTCATTTCCGAGACCAGCGCCATGGCTCGTCTTTCAGGATTTTCCATCTTCGGTTCTTCGGGGCTTCCGGCCGACATGCCGGAACAGACGGAAATCAAGGTCAGCAGAATCAGTGTTCTTTTCATAATCATAAGGTTGGTTTATAATATCGATCTTTGGGCAAAGATAAACAACAATGACGAAACATACTCGTCATTGTATGAAAGAAACTTGTCTTGAAGCAATCCTGTCCTACTCCAGCGTGACCGGAAGCCATGTGGAAGGGTCATCCGGGTTCTCTCCCTGAAGTTCCTCCCAATGGCGGGGATGCTTTTCCGCGGACTTTGCCTTGCTCCAGAGGGCCGGATGGACTCTTATGACCTCGGACCGGGAAGGGGCGCCGCCGACAAGGCTCCACGGAATCCGGACTTTCGCAGCGAACCCGGTATCTGTATCCGAATCGTCATTTACCGTTCCTGAGACTATTGCCGCAGACTCGCCGGATGCCAGTATGTGCCATGAATTGTTTTCCAGCACGGAGATTTCGAACATCCCGGATGGGGCCACAACGGCCTTGTATACATTACCCTTGCGGGAAAAGACAATGACCGGTGCATCGGAATTCTCTACGGAATATGATGTCAGCTTGTCCGTGAAGAGCCATGTCGACAAGATGAAGGATTCATCGGTATACGAGAAATCATAGAAAGCATGTACTGGAGAGGTCCTGCCGAGAAACCACATCCCGGGAGCATCCCTGTCGAAATCCTCCGGAGCCTGAAGTTCCGGATCCGTCCGAGGGGCCTGCATTGCCCTGTTCACATGGCCTTTCATAAGATGGATCTTTCCACGTGTCCTGCCGTCCTCGCGGTATTTCTCCGTCCCTGTGATCATCACCATATCATCCCCGATATAGTCTACCGAGCCCCAGTAGCCGTCGAAACCGGTGGTGGCGAAACCGAAATTGTCAGCATTCCTGTCACCGACAAGAAGCCAGCTGGACTGGACTCCCCTGTACAGGCCGTTCGATATCAGAAGAGTCTCTCCCGAAGGCAGCCTGCCGATATACGGTCCGTAACCGATCAGGTCCTTGTTGGCCTGTTTCTTCTGAGGATATGCCGGACCGCCGTTTTTCAATATGGCAGCCGTGTCCAGTTTCCAGTTCTCACGGGCGGAAGTCTTCACAATCACCGGGGTCTGGTCCACGACATATTTGCCGCTCCAGACCTCCACACTCATGGCTATGGTCCCGTCGTCAAGTATTACGGCCGTAGGCATGCCGTCATATCCGAACCGGCCGTCCCTGGTGTAGGATATGATCTCGTTGTCATGGATATCGCATTCGCTTTTGCCCTGCCATGTCTCCCCGCCGTCAAAGGAACGGATTATCACAGTCCTCGGGCACGACAGTCCGTTCACGACATTCTGGCTGGAAGTGATGTACATCTGTATCTCCCCCGACGGAAGCTGCAGAAGGGCAGGTTCCCAGCACCGGCCTCTGTAGACGGAACGCGCCCCGTACCATGATCTGCCTTTGTCGGAACTGAAGATGATGCCCACTCCGCAGTTTATGTTCGTATTCGGAAGGTCGTTGTAGCCGTTCTTGTAGCGCCACTGGTAGGTCAGCATGATGCGGCCGTCCTGCAGTTCGACAAAGTCCGGATTCACGTATACCATGGTATCATCCCCGACAGTGGATTCTGCAGGATACTTTTCCCGCACCAGGACAGCATCGCTCCATGTCTTCCCTCCGTCTTCGCTTCGGGAGGTATAGAGGTCCCATCCGAAATGATCATTCATGAAACATAGCAGAAGAGCCCCGTCGCTCAGCCTTTTCACTCGGGGATAATACAGATTCGTCTCAGTGAACCCCTGATCCTGAACAGGCATCCGGGTCAATTCCTGATGTGTATTCCAGTCGAGACTGATCCTCACAGGTATCTCATCCTCGACAGCTGTGCTGCAGCCACAGACAAAAGCGACTGCAGCAGCCATGTTCATAAGCAAGAATCTACGCATACATCAAAGTTTCTTGAGGAATTCATTCGCCCACAGATGGTCAGGTTTGAGTTTCTGCACCTCTGCAAACAGTTTTCTGGCTTTCGCCTTATGTCCAAGTCCGAGATGGCCGAGAGCCTGGGTATAATAAGCTCCTGAGTTGATTATATCCACAGTCACGCCTGTCGTCCCCTCTGCTCCATAGAAATTCACATGCTGCGTCACCACTGCCGACTCTCCGTCCGCCACCATTTCCTCGAACAATGCTTCAGCCTCCGCCTTCTTTCCGAGCCTCTGCATGGCCAGTCCGGTCCAGTAGCGGAAATCCTTGCTTCCTTTCAGGCCGAAATCCTGCTCTGCCGCGAGCGTCCAGTATTTTTCAGCTTCGGAACTGTTCCCGAGCCTGTAATATGCCTCTCCGAGACAATAGTTTATCTGGGCATCGTGCGTAGCCCTTTCGTCTACAAGGAATACCTGATGGTTCTCCGGATAAGTGAATGCCTTGAGGTACAATGCGATGGCATCCTCCACCTTCCCTTCTTCCATCTTTTCCCCACCGGCAAGGATGAGAGCATCCACGAAATTGTCATGGAAATTGGCCACACCTTCCCTTGTCGGGAAATAACACCTGTCGAGCAGATCCAGGACATAATCGTAATCTCCCATATAAGTGCCTGTTATGACTTCCTGAGCCAGAGGATAGTATCTTTTCTCAGCCGTAGCATGATGGCTCTTAAGGATATCATAGCGTTCCTTCACCGGAGCACCGAGAGCCTCCAGCACCTGATCGCATTCCTCCAGATAAAGTGCCGCATCCGGATTCAGACCGATCGCCTTCCTGTAGCATTCCGCCGATTTTGCATAGTCCCTGGTGTGCAGCCAATGCGCCCATCCGAGATTTCTCCATGCCAGGTCGTTGTCAGGCTGCATCCGCACGCATTTCTCCCATTCACTTATGGCGCTGTCCGGCTGTATGTTATAATACAGGTTACCGAGATAATAATACGGCAGAGGAGACTCAGGACATACCTTCTTCGCCATTTCCAGGACATCGATAGTCTCAAGCCTGAACGGAGCGCAATATCCGACCGGAAGAGCAAGGGCTTCAGTGAAATACTTGTCTTCACCTGTCAGATACCCGAGATACAGCTTCACTGTAGGATACGGGGCACGGCTGTCTATGTCCTTCAGCAACGACACGGCAGTGTCCTTGAAGCCATTGTGCCAATACTGTATGGCAAGTTCAAGGTAGGACTCCGGCTGCTCCCTCATGAATTTCCTGAAATCTGCCGCCGCTGCGGTCTCGTGAAGAGCATATGCATTGACAGGGTCATCCGCGAGGACCCGGGCGAAACATGCCTTCGCCTCATCCTCCCTGCCTGCCGCCTTCAGGACAGACCCCTTAAGGTTTATGGCTGTATAGTTGCGTCCGTTATATGCTATGGCTTCGTCCAGACGGTCCAGCGCCATTTCCCAGTTCTGCTCTTCGGCATACATCTGCGCAAGCTGGGTGTTTGCGCCCGAATTGTAAGTGTAGTTCCATGTCGCCCTGTACAGGGTATCATAAGCCGCTTCACGCTTGCCTTGGATTTTAAGGATAAGTCCGAGGTTGTACAAGGCTTCGGCATCCTTCGGTCTCGTATAGTCCTTGGTGAGTCTTCTGATGGCCGTGCGGAGATAGCCGGCGGCCTTGTCGTATTCGCCCCTCATCCTGTAATATGCCCCGAGGACGGTATTTGTCCTGGTATCGCCCGGATCCCGTCTGAGGACTTCCTCAAAATAGTCTACAGGATTTATGAACGGATTATGGAACTGCAGGTTGCGCAAGCCTACAAGAAAACACTCCTCTGTATTCTCTATCTGTTCCGGCAGGAGAGGCGGTTCCACTATCTCGGGAAGAGGCGTAGTGTAGTCTTTCTTCACCGGAGTATATGAAAGCATCCTGTTTCCTTCGGCATCCTTCAGCACAAGAGTCAGCTGGTAGTCGGCAAGAGCAGGGTCTACGCTTACCGTATCCACAAGAGGCTCAGCCGGAGAGACGGCGGCAGTCTCTGAATACAGGACTTTTTCCCCATGACGCAATTCCAGTGTAAGTGCAGGATATTTTTCCGTAGCGTTCGCCCCCACCAGCACCTTGCCCGGTGCAAGCAAGTCCATATTGATCGCCGCATGGCGGTCACCTGCCTTGACTCCTCCCATGTCGCGGAGTCCGTACCAATAGTGGGTGAACTCCTTGGTCTCATAAGGGAAATTCCAGTTGTAGTCAGGCTGGTTGTCGGAATAGGCTCCCACCATGAGTTCGCAATAATGGCCTGAAGTATCTGTCAATATCCTTGTATCCCACTCGGAATTCGGCCCCCAGAGCCAGAACTTGCCGCCCTTCACGATATTGTGGTTGCCGGCGAGCATCGTCCCGGCATGTCTGCCATGGTCATAACCGGCCACGAAATCCTCTTTCTGGTCATGGATGAACATGGAGTTGCTCATATAATGGTTCTTCCACCAGCTGGCGTCGACCCCGTCCTTATAGAAATCCATGTCATTGAACGGCTCGTGCGTCACAGGCCAGTGGGCGAACCAGTTCTTGCAGTGGAAGGTCACGAACTCGGTGCTCTGCGGAAAGCATATCTGATAGTTTTCGTCCACGAGAGTAGAGACATTGGACCAGTACAGGAGGGAATTGTTGTTCTGGGTGGAATTGATGAGCCTTCCGCTTATCTCCATGTAAGACTTGCCCGGATGGAGGGTGATTCCTATGGCCCATTGCATACGGTGACGGTACTCGGTCTCGCCCACCCAGATGGTCTTGGAGCCGTCGGCATTGTCCACTATCCGCCAGTCGCACGGAATATGGCTGGTCTGCCGGTGGTGGTGGAAGGCATTCCATTCCACTCCGCCGCTTATCCATGCTCCTGTCATACCTACATTGGCCGGCTTGACCACGGTATTACGGTAAAATATGTCATAGCCGTTGGTCTTGTCTATGGCATACAGCAGCCTGCCTCCTATTTCAGGAAGGACGCAGAGCTTGACATACTCGTTCTCCAGATAGAGACAGTCATAAGTGACATCTTCCTTCCGGCGGGTCATGTTGTCATTCAGAGGATAAGGATACACGCTTCGCTTGGCTCTCTGATAAGACCAGTCCCTTTCAAAGACCGGAGCCTGTTCAGCAGGATCCAGGAGATATGTCGGGAGGGTGATCTCCCCTTCGTACGCGCGGACCTCCTGGGCATCCGACATACCTGCCGAGGCAAGGACCACGGCCAGGACAAACAGCAATCTTTTCATTTTACAGTATTTGTTATTAATTATCAGTCAATCAATTTTCCCATTGCCAATTTTGATCATAGACAGTCAGGTCTTCATTGGAGCCCGTTTCCGGCTCATCGGCACCGGCAGCTACATTCCAGGTAAACGCCGTCATGTCAGAACCTGCGCAGTAGAAATAGAACGGAGACTGGTAGATGCTTCCGTCATTGTATGGAAGGTCCCGGACGACCACGGTATTGGTCTGGGTGTCTGCCTGATATCTTCCGTCAGTACATGTCAGGCGCACCCTCAGCTCTCCCCTTTCTATGGCATTCTCAAGTCTGAACCTGTAGCTTATCTCACAACCCTGCAGCATAGTGGCGAAAGATGCCTGAAGCGTAGTACCGTCCCATGCCGAGACTTCTCTCCCGCTGCTCTTCCACTCGCCTCCGTCAAGCCATGAGACCGTCCAGAAGACCGGCTGCTGCCGGCCATAGAACGGGGCTTCAAACGAGACTACCGCCCCCGCAGGGATGTTCTCTACAGGAAAAACGAACTCGAAATAATCTCCTGTCCAGATTCCCTTGAGTCCTATCGAGCCGATATCCCCGGTATTCACCAGTTCCCGCTTCTGGAAATATAGAGGACTCGGGTCGGAAACCTTGTTCCATGTAGCATATGCCTGCTTCTGCGAGAAGCAATACCAGATACCTCGGTTGCTCCAGTCCGGCTGGTCATCGGAATAATTGTAATAGCCGGTTCGCGCATCCGGATTCCTGCCCAGAGGGAATATTACCGGGAAAGTGCATGGCTTGAACGGATCCGCGCTCGGCACAAAAACCTCTATTACCTCTCCCGGTCCTGTCTCAAGGCCGGAATCGGCTGCACCGCTCAATATGCTTGACGAGAAAGCCTCCCCGTCAGCAGTCGTGAAAGATACGGGAATGCCGCCCTGCGGGACAGTAAACGGCTCTACAAGTACATCCACCGTCCTGTCTACCGACAATTCAAGGCCATCACCGAAATCCACGGAAACCCCGAGCACGGAAAGCCCGGACAAGACGGCAGTCTTGCTTGCGACAAGATCTGACGGGATTTTCAGGGAAAGGACCGCACCTGCAGGTCTGCTGAGGACAGGCACGACGACAGGGACGGAAACATCATCCGTGGTCACGGAGCCATAGACCAGGGTCGGGAAAGGCTCCCCGTATTTCTGCTCTGCAGGAATCTGCGGCTCAAGGGATGCATTGCCGGAATATGGAGAAATGACCGTGTACGTAATCCGGGTATCACCGTAGCGGGCATATACCTTGTCATCATCGGAAACAGGGGTTATCTCCACCCGTCCCGACACGGCTGCCGAAGTCTTGAATCTTGCCACCGGGGCTGCCGACATGGACACGGTCTCCCCGTCCCTGAGGCATCCGGAAATCACAGCCACCTCCGAGCCTTCATCTATCAGACCGTCGGGATCGGACAGTATGAAACTTATTTCCACCGGCAAATATTCCTCAATGACCTGAGGCTCTCCATCGCTGCAGGCCGCTACCGCCAGCACTGCAGCCAATATCATCAATATCCTTTTCATGTCAATATCCGCTCATGTCCGTAAGTGTCAATGGATTTTCTGTCGCTGCCCTTGCCGCATACCTGCAGATTTCCACATTATCGTCAGTGACAGGAATGGAATGTGCCGTGGAATGCTCCAGCCTGACATCATACCGGTATGTGTTCCCGGAAAGATCCAGTCCGAGACAAGGCTCGAAGATATTGTAGAAGACAGTGCATGCGGCCGCATATCTGCTCACCCCGTAATCAAGATGGAAGCCGTCTCTGGAAAGGTCCTGGGCAGGGTCATCATTCAGACTGGATGTCCTCAGATTCTGCACGGCCGTACCTGTAGCTATCACATCATCGATACAGGTGTCATCCAATAGATTCCGGGCAAAATCCGTTATGGTGCCGTACATCGCCATCTGGTCTCCGCCGAAATACCGGGATACGAGATCCGACTGTGCAGCGAAAGTCTGCGTAAGCATGAACATCACTGTCGGACGCTTGTCTGGGTGCGCATCGAAAATCCTGCGGATCAGAGAATTGATATGTCCCTTCTCTTCTTCGGTCCATGACCAGCAGCAGGAATTTCCGGTATATTCCATGAATGTCACCACATCCCAGTCTTCCGCCTCCACGGCATATTTCAGGTTCGTGTCGTATTCCTCGTCACCATCCCATTCGCTCTCGCCGGGACGGCAGACGCGGTATGAACAGAAGTCGGATGCTTCATAGTTGTCATCGTATTGCGGAAGGGTGCAGCCTCCATGGTAAGTCCTGCCCATGAGCACTCTGCGTGTCCCGTCCGCTGCCAGCATACCCGGAAGGTGGGCAGTCGCATCCACATTGAAACTGTTCCCGATGAAGAGAACCTTCAGCAGTCCTTTATCCTTGGGGAGAGGAGGATTGAACCACTCATGGATTTCACTCGGGACTGCCACCGTCTCGTCACCGAAGCGGCACCAGACATATTTCCCGCAGTCGGCCACACATATGCCGGAATACGGTATGTCCGTAGGCTCACCCGCTATCGACAGACAGCCGTCCCCGGTAATGCCTATTTCCGGAGCCTCATACCAGGTGTCCCGCACATCGGCGATGATCCCCAGATCGATGCCTCCGGGGACCGACGGATCCTCGTATATGAAACTTCCTGATTCCGAAATCCGGAGATATACGGCATCAGCCGGCAGTTCCAGAACATCTCCGCTGGTCCATTTCAGCTCTATTCCTTCTGCAGAGGCGGTGATTGCCGTGCAATAATCCGATGCCCCGGCAGCCTTCTGAGCCGATGCGTAGTAGCCGGCATAATCCACTCCTGCCGCAGCCCAGTCAGTATGTTCTTCGATGATTTCACCGGCTTCCTTGCTGCAGCCGGCAAAGACCATGGATATTGCCACTGCCGGCAATATCCATGGCTTGCATATGCTCCTGCCTCTACTCATTCCATGTCAGATTTGAAGTTTGAGGCTGTGCATTGGATGCAGAGTCCGTGATGAATGACTGGAAATTCTCTGCTGTGACGCCAAGGTCTGCACCGTCCTCTGATATGCTGCCTGAGACAGATATGTCTGAAGCCGAGGCTGAGGTGACGATATTTCCGAAGACAAGTCCGGTGAGGAGAGGCTTTCCGGTGTCGGTCCAGGCATCGACAGCCACTGACACAGTACAGTTCCCTGAAACAGTGACATTGTCTCTGACAAACCCTACGACACCTCCTGCCGCCCCGATATGATATGTCTTGTCCACAGACTTCACATCGCAATCCACCGTGCATCCTGTAATCTCCGCTACGGTAGCAAGCCCTGCCAGCCCGCCGAGAGAAGCAGTGTTTACATTTGTAGTCCATCCACCGGTGACTGCTCCGGTGTTGGTACAGTTTATCAGCTTCTGGACATTCTCGCCTTTACCTATCGCATGTCCTACTATGCCTCCTGCAGCATCTATGCGCGCTCCGGTGGCATTCGCAGTCACGCCTCCGCTATGACGGCATGTAAGCTGTATGACACCTTCATTGGCACATTTTTCATAAACAGTGTCAAACCCGTTCACATCGCCATTGTCTATAGCCTTGCTGTCGCCTGTCCCGCTCGTGTACCATGCCGCACTGCGGCCCAATATACCACCGACGGAAGCTGCCCCGTTATTTGTCGCGGCCTGTACCGGATCATCCGTGCGGCTGACATCACCGTAGTTCCTGCATCCGGTGAATTTCACTCCGTTCATGTACACTATGCCGCATATGCCGCCAAACCCGCTGCGTATAGGTGCGGCACCTGCGCAGTCCGCCTTGATATTGCCATGGTTTTCACAATCGATGAAAATACCAGGCGTGCATGAATCATCTATATCCAGAGCAGTCGGGAGAGCCCCGCCAGTCACCGTATGTCCTATGGCTGAAATCCCACCGCCGTAATATCCGGCTGAAGATGCAGCGTCCTGCGTCACGGTGATATCCCCGTAATTGATGCATCTCTCTATCGTACCGCCGTTCTGTGCCGCTATCGAGCCGAACACGAGGGATGTCGTCCCTGTATATTCAGTATCGGAATAATTCGTGACATCAGATATGGTACCCTTGTTGATTTTGGCTATCACCGCATTTCCTGCCGATGCCGAATTGGCGAACCTCGTGAACTTTCCTGCAAAATTCAGGTCTTTCACGACACCGTTTTCGCCTACCGTGTCAAACATCGGCCACTGGTTCCCGTTCGCGGTCATGGTCTTGCCGTTCCCGTTGAATGTACCCTGGAAAGTGCCGCTCGCGTAGGAGAAGTAGCCTGGTACGGTGAGATCGGCCATCAGGTTTACGGTCTGGCCTTCGAAGGTCTCGCCGTCTGCCACCTTCCGGGCGAAAGCATCCCAGTCGGATACGCTGAAAATGTCGTTTTCAGTAGCTTTTCCCTCAGGCTCGAAAGGAAAATCCATGTCATAGATGCCACCGGCCTTTGCGGAGAAGGAATTCACGGCTTTCTTGATCTGCCAGTCTCCGTTTACATCCATTATAAGAAGATTGAGTCCTGAAGCGTATTCTCCTGCCGGTATTGCGATGACCATCCGCGAGCCGAGAGGAGCACCAGTCTCGCCGCAGTCAAGTTCTACTGATGCTCCCGACCCTTCCGCTGCAGTCATGGTCCAGCCGTCTGCATATGCAGCGGTGAACTGTCCGCTCAGAGGCTTGCTGTCATTAGCTGCAAGAACCACAGTGGCGATGTTATGATTATCAGCAGACGCCGAGAGCATAATCCTGAGATATGCCATCGCATGAGTGAAATGGAGTGTCCCTTGTTCGGCACTGTATGCAAGCATGACAGCGGCGGACGGGTCGAACTGGTCCGATTCAGTCCATGTCTGCACGGATGGCAGGTCCACAGTCAGCATGCCGGCATCATATGCGGCGGCATTTGCCGGATAGGCAGCATACAGAGGCGCCTCGAAAGCCTGCAGGAAGGTGAATTCCGCAGCCCGTCTGTCCTCCTGGATGGAAATGGATTCCGAAATGCTCCCGTTCAGGTTTATCCGGTCTTCTTCATTCCAGAAGACAGAATATTTCCCTTCCTCTCCGGAAGGCGTCATGGAAGTCCTGGTGTCAGGCGAATCGAGGAATGCCTTTATGGTGAATCTTCCATCGTTCCCGCTACTGTCTCCGGTCAGTTCCTGCTTCTGGCAGGACAATACCGTCATCGGCAGGACTGCTGCCGTCATAATCAGAAATCCGAGTCTTTTCATATCCTGTCCTCCCATTCCCAAAGTTGGTCCTCTTCCGTCAGATCCGGGTTCAATCCGAACCCTGACGTGCAGACGCCGCTTTCCGGTGCGGCTGTGACTACATCCATACAAGGGCTGTCATATGATCTGCCGTGGATATCGGTATCATTTGTTTTCATAAGCATAATAAGAATGTGGTTATTGTTCCCGGACGCCTGTCATCTTCCGGATGAATTCCACTTCTTCCGGATTCCATGGTGTCCCGTCTGCGTAGAATATGTCATGGAACCAGACGTCCGGCTCTTCAGTCCACGGAATGGACTTGCCGTCCTTGTCTGTCTTGTTCCAAGGATAATGAAAGTTGCATTTGCCGGCGGTAAGCCCGAAATTGATGGCTCCGACATTGTACTTTCTGAATATAGGCATTGCCTCTTCGAATGTAGACGTAGGTCTTCTCATATATTCCGTACATACCATAGGTCTGCCGTACGGAAGGAGAGACTTTATGAATTTCTCGAGAACGGCTCCGCTGCTGTAGCAGTGGAAACTTATGACATCGCTGTTCTCCAAGGCAAATGTGACTTCAGGAAGGCTTGTCCCCGGGACACCGACCTCACGCCAGAGCGGGGCAGTGAGCGGCTGCGACGGATGACATTCCCTCGCCCATCTGAATGTAGCCTCCATGAGCGGGACGGAATTCGTCACACCGCGGCGATGGTTTTCCGGCTCGTTGTAAAGACACCACATAAGTATCCTGTCGTCATCCTTGTACGTGCTTATGATATCCTTGACCATGATTTCAAGTTCGTCCCATTTCGACGGGTCGTTCACATAATCCGCCCCGGGAGTCATGACCCACTGCGAATTATGGTCTCCCTTTATGGCATCCGGCTGTTTCCCGAGTTTCGGGTCGATGCATTTTCCCCCGTTTGTCCAGAACGTAGGCAATGCCCGGATTCCATGGTTGTCGCACATCTCCAGAAATCCGGAGAACCTGTCCTTGAAGCCTTGAGGGTCATCCGTATACACCAGATTGGAAAAGAAGATTCTCACTGTATTGAACCCGAGGCTTTCCGCGTAACCCAGTTCACGGTCGATGGTCTCGGGATCATATGATTCCGCCTGCCACATCTCGATCTGGTTTATGGCGGTGGAAGGGACATAGTCGCACCCTACTATCCAACCCTTGTCCGCGGCCCAGTCATTGGCCTTGTCGGCAGACCAGCGGGTATCAGGCTGCTGTTCAGTGCATGAAGCGAGAAGAACTGCTGCTGAAAACAGCACGGGATAAAGTATTTTTTTCATATGGCTGTATTTGTTTATTGTTGTTTCCGGCATGGATAAAGAATCAGTCGACAGTAATGGATACCCATTTCACGGTATTGCTTGCATCATACAGGACATCCTCGACGTTCGATGCGGCATCGAAATAGCCGAAATTGACCAGCACCTTCCCGTCAATGACCTCCACAGAGGAGCGGGGAACGGAGATTTCCGCCCGGAATCCGTTATCCTTGTCATCCCTGTCTTTCGGAGTCCCGTCAAAAGCAAAGGCTGCCTGCACCCCGAAATCATAGCTTCTCCAGCCTCCGGCATACTGGTCCGTGCTTTTCACTTCATTATAGCCGACCCTGATCCGGCGTGATTTTGCAGACAGGCTGCCGGTCCCGTTGTCCGGAGAAAGCATAAGGTAAGCGAAGTCGCTGGATGAAAGGGTCTCGTCGAGGACTTCTATCAGAAAATACAGGTTGTCTTCATCTGCAGAGCAGCGAAGAGTCGCCTGTGCCTGGCATCTTGCACCCACGAAGAGCGCCTCATCCGTATCCGCCCAGTCCTTGTCATCCGCATCCAGTTCCACTGTCCGCTTCGATGCAGTAATGGAATGGTTCAGGTTGAACCGGGCTATGGCGATGGTCGCATTCTCGGCCCCGTCGCGGGAATTCCTCATGCACGAAATGACGGAATGATGGCTGGTCAGATCCAGACCGCCCCATGAACCGACATCCGGAAGCGCTGCGATATCCGTACTTCCGAATTCCGTGGCAGTGGCATTGCCGATCCTGAAATGCTGGTGGGAATCCGTGCCTCCATAGGCAAGAAGCGTCTCTCCTGAGGGGAACTGCACAAGATACGGTGCCGCTCCCCGTGTCACGACGGAGTCTATCCTCTGCTCCTTCGGCGTAATCTCATCCCCTTCGAGATAAGTCCATGAACCGTCCTCATTCGAGAACACTATGGCAATGGAGAACTGGTCACTGTAGCCGCCGGAAGAATTGGTCACCCTCTGGTTGCAACTCTCCATCGCAAAGGCGAACTGCTGCGAATCATTCAGGATGACGCCCACAGGCATCTGGTAAGTGTAACAATACATGCTTTTCTGGGCGTTCCACCAATGCTTTCTCATGACACGATAAGCCGTCTGTCCGAGAGCAGGCTCCCATGTAGCTCCGCCGTCAGGGGAACGGACCATGTCCGTACCTGAATGGCTTGAGCTGGTCCATGGACGGCTTTCGGAAAAGAAGCATTGTATCTCTCCGGAAGGCAGTTCTATCAGATGAGGCTCCCAGCACGGGCCATGGTAGATTTCGGTCTCTCCGAACCATGTATAACCTCCGTCATTGCTGCGCTTGACGATAATCCCCTGCTCGTCCGTATAGTTTATGTTCCCGTATGTCTTTACAGTGCTGAAGGATGCCACAGCCAGTATCTCCCCGTTCGAGAGCTGGAGGGTGTTGGCATTTGTGAACCTGCGCACATCAGGCTTGCCCTGGCCGTTGTACACATCCTTTCCTTGCCACAGATAGCCCATGTAGGTCCATGTCTTGAGATCCTTGCTCAATGCATAGAATGTGTTTTCCCCGTTTCCGTTGGTACCCACCGCATCCTGCCATGTAAGGATATAGGAGCCGTCCTTCAATGTCCTGATCCGCGAGTATGTCGGGATAAGGACATTGTTCGATGCTCCCAGCTCGATGTATGAGCGGTAATCCATCTTGACATTCGCCATATCCCATTCATCCGCATGGGAATTTATCTTCTGTTCGCCCTGGTTCAGGTCCGTGAAGGATGAAAGTTCCAGCTTTTCCGACTGCCCGGAGGAGCCCGAGCCTCCGTTTCCGGTGTACTCGGGTTCCTTCGTGCATGCCATGGAGAGCATTACAAGGATTGAAAACATGATTCTGTTTTTTTGTTCCATACTCTAATTCCAGTCTTCGTTCTGTTTTATGTTCGTATTCTTCTCTACTTCCGACTGAGGAATGGCCCATTTGTAATATGCATCCCCTCCCCAGATATATGTGTACAGCGGTGCTCCCCAGACATTCTGAAGACCGTTGTTCTCCGCGAACTTGGATTCTTTCCAGGTACCCCACCTGAGCTCTTCGTAATAAAGCTGCTCTTCGCAGGCGAGTTCCCATTTCTTCTCGTTGCGGATACGCTCCCTGAGTTCCTCTGAACTGGAGACAGCCACCGCATCATTCCCCGGAGCATTGAGTAGAGCCACACCGGCCCTGTCCCGCACACGGTTCACATATGTTATGGCGTCCTGATACCGTCCCTGTTCATTTATGGCTTCCGCCAGACAGAGCAATACGTCCGCATAACGGAATATCGGGACATCCACAGGATTGTATCCGATATTGGTATACTCCCTTCCCTTTGTCACGAATTTCCTTATAGGATAGAGAAGATAGGCATTGTTCCCGTATCTGAGGTCGAGACTCGGTGCCTGCCAGTCCCTGTACGGATAGCGGCTGGTGTAGATTGCAGCCGTACCTGATGCCCCTCCTTCATAAGTCGAATAAGGGGTTATGGCTATGGCGGCCAGCCTCGGATCCCTGTTTGCATATGCGGCCAGAATCCTCGCCTCATTTCCTGATTCATCGTATTTCGACATATCCGCCCCATACGTGGTCATGGTGGCTTTTTCAGCTTCTGTCATCCCGTTCCTGAGGAAGAAGACACTGCGTGCCTGCGGGGACATCGAACTGTACCCCGGCAGGTATGTATCCCAGCTGAAAGGTGTCCCGTCGGCCTCTTCAAAGGAGTCTATGAAAGAGACATTCAGATAGTGCTGGTATTTGCCGTAGCCGGTGGTGCAATAATTCCCGTAGTTATTGCTGAATGCGTTTCCCTGACCGCTCTCTTCCACCATCTGCACGGAGAATATCATCTCGTCGCATTTTTCATTTGCTTCAGTGAAAAGGCTTTCGTACGAACCGGTATAAAGGTCATAGCCGCATTCACCGACCTTGATGAAATCCGCTTCCGCCAGTCCCCACTCCTTCATCCACATATAGACCTTGCCTCTGAGAGTGTATGCCGCTCCTCTCGTCACGCGTCCGTAGTCGGCACTGCCGGCCACATATTTGTCAGCTATCTGCGGACATTCTATACAGTCGGTGCAGTCCTGGATGATATACTTCCAGATAGTCTCCTCGCTCTCGCGTCCTTTGGTATACTCGTCAGGGGCAAGATTCTCGTCATAATAAGGGACACCTCTCCACAGGACATTCAGACGGTAATAATGGTATGCCCTCAGGAATTTGCATTCCGCTATCCTCTGCGCCTTCAGTTCGTCCGACATGTCCGGGACTCTGCCTATATTGGCTATGACGTCATTGGCACGGTTCACACCCTCGTAGAACCTCTTCCAGTAGGTCGAGAACATGCCGTTGTTCGGCTGGAGTGTCCCGAAAAGATAATTGTAATCCAGATTCACTATGCCTTCCTGCGGATCCATCACTGACGAGAAAGAATCCCAGTTCAGCACAGAACGGTCTGTGGAGTTGTAGTCATAGAGCAGGTTCGAATAGACTCCCGTCACGACACTTTCTGCAAGGGTGGACGACGAGAACATCGTCTCGGAGCTGTTCTGGTTATGCGGATACCTGTCCAGGAAATCGTTGCAGGATACGGCGAGTACAGCTCCGGCAATCAATAGTATAGAGTATCTTTTCATATCATTAGAATTTTATGTTCAGACCTATGGTGTATTGCCTGAGGTTGGCATAATAGTTCATGTTGTCAGTGAACTCAGGGTCTATACCCGGATAGTCCGTAATGGTGAACAGGTTGTCTCCTGTCAGGAAGATCCTGATGCTGCCTATATGCGCTTTCCTCATCCATTTTTCCGGGAATGTGTAGCCTATGGTCACATTCTTGAGTTTCAGATAATCGGTCTTGTACAGGAAAAGCGTTGAATATATGTTTGCTCCGTTCTGCTCTGAACCGTAGTTCATGGTCAGACGCCCGTGCCTGGAAGTGAGATTTGTACGAGGGTCGTCAGGATTGTCAGGATCGTAGAAATAGTGGTCATATGCTATCTCGTAAGGGAGTGTGAACTTGGGGTCTGTAGAGTAGGCGTTGTAGCCGACATATCTCCAGTACCTTGCACCGCCTCCGGCTCCTGTGAACCTTGCAGAGAAATCTATCCCTTTCCATCCCAGCTCGATATTGAAACCGTAATAGTATTTAGGAGTCTGGCTGACGCCCTGGAAAGTATAGTCGTTCGAATCTCCGTAGACACCGTTCCCGTTTGCATCTTCATAGATATAGTCACCGTACCAGATACCGTCCTTGGCTATGTTCTGGTTCGGAAGGAAAGTGTTTCCTGCCGCCACCATCGCCTCGAGCCATGCCATGTCTTCCGGAGTCCTGATCATTCCGTCCACAGGACCTCCGTCAGGGTTCACAGAACCGTCAGCGAAGAAATACTCTCCTGTCCCATGATAGACATCCACAAGTATATACTCGCTTATAAGCTTCCCTTCCATCGTCCTTCTCGCCGCATCCACCACCGTAGAAACATCACCGATGTTCGTAGTGTAAGTCCTGACACCGTTCTCGTCTGTCACCCATCCGGCTTTCAGACGGCCGTTGTATTTCGTGACCCGGTTCCAGTTTCTGGTGAAGTTCGCGGAAATCCCGTAATGGAAGTCCTTTATCTGGTCTCTCCATCCGAGGGTCACCTCAAAACCGCGGTTGCTTACACCGCAAAGGTTCTGGTAAGGGGCACTCTTGTTTCCGATGGTAGCGTAGACCGGTGCCTTGTAAAGGATACCGTCCGTCAGCTTGTCATAATAGTCCGCCTCGAACGTGAGCCTGTTGTCGAAGACGCCGAGTTCCACTCCTGCATCAAAGGATGTGGTGGTCTCCCACTCCAGCAAGTCGTTTGAAAGGGTAGACACCGCACCCGAGGCAAGCTTGTTCCCGAACGGATAGGAATATCCGGAAGCATATGTGGACAGGTAGTCATAGTTTCCTATGGAGTTGTTTCCCAACTGCCCCCATGATACGCGGAGTTTCAGATTGTCGACCCCCGTATCCGCCATGAAACCTTCCTCGGAAATCCTCCAGCCCAGGGAGAACGAAGGGAAGAGCCCCCAGCGGGACTGGCGGGAGAAACGGGATGAACCGTCATAACGGAGATTCACTTCAGCAAGATACCTGTTGTCATACGCATAAGTCACCCTGCCGAACACCGATGCGGCTGCATAATCCGACTGCGAGCCGGTGATGGAGGTAGCTTCGAGGACATTGTCGAGCTCGTCAAGCACATCGTTCTCGAACCCTGTCTTCGTGGAAGCGAAGCTCTGGTCATTCACATTGTAGGCTTCAAAGCCGACCATGGCAGTGACATCGTGCTTGCCGAAGGTCTCCGCCCAGTCGAGCGTTGTCTGGAATTCCCATCTGCCTGTATGGGACTGGGTGTATGTAAGTGCAAGCTTGCTCAAGTCATTGTATGTATAGGCTACCTCGTCCCTGCTGAACGAATAGGCATCGCCAAGCGTAGGGTGCTGCTTCTGAAGGGCGTCACGCCACGAATAATTGAAGGATGCGTGATATCTAATGTTCAATGGCAGGCTGACGTTTATGAAAGCCGTGGTATTGTTGTAATGGGTGACATTGGATCCCTTGTAACGGTTGAAGAAATAGAGATTGTTCCTGGATTCGGAACTCTGTTCCGGATTCTCCATCCATCCGTATTTCCCGTCATAATAAGGATAGATACACGGGACGGCTCTGGAGAGCAATGTCATGGAGCCGGAAATGTCCGAAAGTTCGGTGTCGTTCCTGTAGCCGTAGATCCTGGCTCCTACCTCCAGCCACTTGGTGACCTGTGAGGAAAGGTTGAGCCTGTAGGATATTCTCTTGACCGCAGAATTGTCTATAACGCCAGGATTGTCCATATAGGAGGCGGACATGAGATATTTGATCCTTTCAGTGGAGCCGCTGGCCGATATGGTATGCTGCTGGTAGACGGAAGGGGTGAACATGGCTTTCATCCAGTCGACGTTAGGATATGCCACATAGTTCGGATAGCCGGAGTCTGCAATCCCGTACGGGTCTTTCTCCTTTTCCCGCCAGAGGTCTATCATGGTCTGGCTGAAGACATTCGCCTTGCCGACATTCCATGCCGATTCGTTCATGATTTCCATGTAGTCTGCATAGTTGGAGATGACATCGAAATAATGTTCCGGCTCCTGATAAGCGGCCATGCCCGTATACTCGATATTGAATTTGCCTTCCCTGGCGGTCTTGGTGGAGATGAGGACGACTCCGTTCGCTCCCCTGTTACCGTAGATGGCGCATGAAGCCGCATCCTTGAGGACGGATATGGAAGCGATGTCCTGAGGGTTCACATTGTCTATCGAACCTTCGAACCCGTCCACGATGACAAGAGGAGCGGCATTGTTCAATGTTCCGATACCTCTGATTCTCATGGTCACGCCCTCGCTGCCCGGCTTTCCGGAAGTCTGCGAGACATAAAGGCCCGCACTCGCTCCCTGGAGTAGACCTGACGTGGTAGTGGCCGGTCTCGATTTCGCAAGATCCTCATAATCGACAGTGGCGACAGCGCCTGTGACATTCACCTTCTTCTGCACTCCGTAACCGACCACCACGAGTTCATCCAGCGCCTCTGCTGACGGCTGCATGTCCACATCCAGGACGGATGCCGGTCCCACCTTGACCCGTGAGGTCTCATAGCCGAGGAAGTCGAAAACCAGGGTCTCGCCTTCAGATGCCTCTATACTGTATTTTCCATATGAATCGGTGGTGACACCCCTGTCAGTACCCTCGACTATCACCGATGTACCCGCCAGAGGCAGATTCGCTTCGTCATAGACCGTTCCTGTGACGACCTTGTCCTGAGCCTGCACCAGCTGGAACACAACCAGCAGGGCCAGGGTTGATATGGTTATCCTTGATATATTTTTCATTGTGCTTCGATTATGTGGTTACCATTCGATCTTTACAGAGTTGTATGTGCCTGATTTGTTGACAAAAGAGAATAGAGTGGCCCCTATGTCGAATGTCTTGCGGTCATCTTCCGTCAATTCCCGGCAGCTGGTTGCATATGTACCGGAAGGGTTCGAGATATACTGCCCGTATGCGACCTGAAGCCTTATCATGAGATGTCCGCTCGGTATCTCATTCTCGAAGACCATCTTCACAGTATAGCAGATGCCTTCGAAAGAGTCGTCCCTGTTCCCGTGCTCGATCATGAGCGAGGAGCTTTGGGTGAACTGTCCGTCCGGAGAAGTATGGGATGTCCTTTCCACGCATTTCCATTCGTCACCGTCAAGATAATATACATCCCAGAACAAAGGCGCACCGCGTCCGTACGTAGGAAGGGTAAGGGTGACTTCCGTCCCGGCTTCAAATCTTCTCACCGGCACATCAAACTCGAAATAATCTCCTGTCCATGAACCTTTGACGCAGCCTGCGCTGTAATTGTGCTGCGGGAAATTGTTCGTCTCGAACTTGATCGGTGCAGGATTGTCTTCCGACACCACATATGTCATGGTAGCCTGCGACTGGGAGCTTGTCCATACATGCTCGGTCAGCCAGCGCGGCTGCGTGACATTGCTGAACACCCCGACCCCGTCCTTGTAGCCTATAGGCCACTCTACAGGAGAATAACAAGGCACTATGCCGTCGCTTGACGAACTCAGCGTAAAATCGATGACTTCCCCGAGGCTGTAGCTCTCGCCGGCATTGTTTGCAAGGAGAGGCACGGTGTTCGTGTCATCGTTGATGTCGGTGAACTCCACACTGAAGCCGCCTTCCGGAACGGTAAAGGGCGCTATCAGCACTGACAAAGGAGTATATCCGGGTGCCATGGTGTATCCCTCATATCCGAAATCGACCACGATCTCCCGGGAACCGGAACCGGCCACCCTCGTCACTTCTCCCGTATAGATATTATACCAGGCATCGTAAGCGATGTCATCCTCAAGCTGCGCTCCTTCAGCTGCCTTTATCACCATCTTTTTCAGCACGGTAGACGATGCCGACACGATATCGTCAGGTATCTGCAGATTCAGGAGACAGGCTATGGCGTTGAAATCCATCGCCACCGGAGCCACGACACTCGTTACATTCGCGCTTGCCACATACAGCATTCCGAGGTCTTCCCCGAACTTCACCTGCGAAGGGATATCCGCAGGCAGCTGCGACATGTCAGTCACGGAAGCATCATATGGGCAATAAGCATAGAACTTGAAATTATGGTCTCCGGCAAGAGCTATGATATTGTCATCCTCGCTCTTTTTCACCAGATTCGCTGTCTCCCCGGTAGAAACAGGAGAAAAACAGGCGGGGCTGTTTATGCTCATCCGGACATTTTCTTCACCATTCCTGGTGCATGTGGCATGGATACCGACCACATCATTGACAGTCCACTCGCTTCCTGTCTTTGCAGACGAAAAATTGACGTCAAGAGAGTCGTAATCCAATCCGTGGTTGTTGTCCACCGTATTGTTGCACGAGGCTGCGGCCAGCGCGACAAACGCTAAAATCAGATTTGGAGCTTTTTTCATTTGACTTGTTATTAAAAGTGGTTGAAGCAAAGTTATCCCTGCACCCGCAAGCGCATCAAAAGAAATGGAGCAAAAGATGTAATTTTCCGCTCATGTGACACAGATGCCCCGATAATGTCAGTCCACTGCATCTTTTTCCCTGACCATCTCAGTAGGAGTCATCCCGTACTGCTCCTTGAAACATTTTGTGAAGTACGACAGATTCGAGAAACCGACAGAATAACATATCTCGGTAATGTTGTTCCCATGGGAATCCTTCAGCATCTGGGCTGCCACCGAAATCCTCATGGTCCGGATATAACTGTTCGGAGAAGTATCCAGAAGCTTCCTTATCTTGCGGACAAGCGTAGATTGGCTCATGTTCAGCTGCTCTGCAAGGAATTCGTTCGAAAGCTCCGTATTGCTCAGATTCTCCCGGATCACAGAACTGAATCTCTCCAGAAATTCCTCATCTTTCTTCGGCAGACCGAACATATCGATATCCGTCCGCGTGATTCCGTTGCCCAGGGCATTTTTCATGAGGGTGCGTCTGTCCAGGATATTCTCCATGCCGGAGAGGAGATACTGCAGATCGAAAGGCTTCTCTATATAAAGGTCGGCACCGGCCTGCATGGCCTGTATCTTGGATTCCACAGACGATCTCGCAGAAATGATTATTACGGGGATGTGCGATATCTCGATGTCCTCCCTCACCTGCCGGCAAAGGTCCAGACCGGTCCTGCCCGGCATTGAAATGTCAGTAAGCAGGATGTCCACATTCTCGTCCTTCATGATCCTGAAGGCGGTATCTGCAGAAGAAGCTATTACGGTATCGTATCTGTCATCCAGCTTTGATGCAATGTATTCCCTGAATTCCCTGTTGTCATCCGCTATAAGCACACAAGGCCTGCCCGTATCGGCTTTCCTCTCTTCTTCCTGATGCTCCCCGCCTTCCTGTCCGTCCTGGCTCAAAGGCAATGTCAGCACGAATTCCGTGAGGTTTCCGCCATCCGCCAGCACCAGATCCCCGGAATGCATCTTAGCCAGATTCCTGGCCAGCGGAAGACCGATACCCACACCACCGTGTACGTTCCGCGATGCATCCTGATACTGTACGAAAGGCTTGAATATCTCATCCCTGAACTCCTCCGGGATAAGCGGGCCGTCATTGATGAACCGTATCTCCACCTGACCGTCCCGGGATGACAGCCGGACGGTTATGAACGTATCGGCATATTTCACGGCATTGAGCAGGAGGTTGTTCAGCATCTTGTCGAGTGCCGCAGAATCGGCGGATATGAACGCATGTTCAAGTTCCGTCTTCATATCCAGTTTCAGATTCCTGTTGCGTGCGGTATCGGTAAAGCTGAATATCAATGAGTTCAGTCTGTCGACGACATCTATCTCCTCGCATTTCAGCACATAGCCCATCCTTTCTATCCTCACATAATCCAGAAGTTCGTTCACCAGTTTCGACAGATATACGGTACTGTTCTGCATGACCTCAAGGTCATGACGGGTGTCCGCATCGACAGGTTTGCTAAGGATATTGCTCAAGGGAGTCCTGATCAGGGTAAGAGGAGTCTTTATCTCATGGATGACATGTGAAAAGAAGTTCATCTTCTCCCTTAACATCTCTTCATCCTTGGCTCTTATGTAAGCCTCCTTCTCCTGCTCCTTCTTCATCCTGTAGCGACGCTGGATCAGCCATGTGATCACGGATATGGCGAGGATGAACAAAAAGACGGCAAGTGCAGAACCGACGGCGGAGGCCCAGAAGCCAGGCCTGACAATGATCTTGAGCGGAGGCCGCGCCTGGGTCCACATGTCATCCACTGCCAGGGTCCTGACTTCGAGAAGATATTGCCCGGGGGAGACATTGTAGAAAAAGACAGGCTTGGAAACCACGATATCGCGCCAGCCGTCACCATGCCCCTTGAGGCGGCACTGTACCCTGTTTGAAGGAGAAGTCGACAGTCCCAGAAGAGAGAAATGGAAACCGAAGGAATTGCTGTCATGGTCCAGCACTATCTCGGACATGAGATCAATGTTCTCGTCGAATACGGCTTCACTGTCCCCTATCTGCATGGACGACAGGACGACCCTCTTTATTGCGGCCTCGGCCGGAAGTTCAGATGGACTGAAGCGGACAAAACCGTTGTCGGATCCGAAATACATGTCCCCCGTGGAACTTCTGAATGCACTGTTCGTGAATTTCAGATCCAGAAGGCCGTCAATCAACGTATATACATACCCTCCCCCGGAATCCGGATCGAATTCCACGAGTCCGCTATCTGAAGCCAGCCACAGCCGCCCGTTGTCATCTTCCTGTGCCTTGAAGAAGACATCGGAAGTGAAGACAGGCACATTGTCGCAGCCGTAGTTGATGAAATTCCTGCTTTCCCTGTCGAAACATGACAGTCCTATGCTGAAGCCCACTGCCCAGACCCTCGACTTGCTGTCGATGAATATGGAGGATATCTTGTCGTTCGTCAGTCCGCATCCGGATGATGAATTATAGCAGATAAGTTTGTCTTCAGCCGTGGAGTCCCAGCAATACACCCCATCCGCGAATGTGGAGAACCATATAACCCCGGGACGTCCCGGCTCCTCGGCGGCGCATGTGGCGAACACACCGTCGAACACCGGTATGTCCCTGAACGTGTCCGTCTTCCTGTCATACTTGAATATGCACAGCGTAGTGCCGACTATTATGTCTCCGGACCGGGTCTTGAATATGAGATAGACATTCGGATCAGTGACGCCCTGGCTTCTTTCAAGCGTGCCGTATTCCCGAAGCCTTCCTGACGCGATATCCAGACAGTACAGTCCCGACCTCGACCCGAACCACAGAAGACCGTCGTCATGACATATGGAACAGATTCTGGAAGGGATTCCTTCCTTGACGTATCTGGATGTGACATGCGTGACAGGATCATAGACGAGAAGTCCTTTCTCCTCCGTACCCACCCAGATGCGTCCCGAATCGTCTTCCGCAAAGCCGCTGACAAGGACGTTCGTCATGGGTTCCCCGTCAGCCAGATACTGCTTTTCGAAATTGTTCTGGCTTGGCCCCGAATAATTCACGCCGGCATCCTTTGTCCCTATCCAGAGACCTCCGTCCCTGTCCACGAAGGTGCAGCACGTATAATCATTGGAAATGGAGAATATGCCTTTCCTGCTGTTCCTGAGGCATTCCGTCTCGCCCGTCACGATGTCGTATCTGTAGACTCCGGCCGATGTGGAAAGCCAAACCGCGACCCCGTCCTCATACCAGGCGCTCTGCAGCAGCGTACCTTCCGGAAAGCCCAGCAGCACCTTGACTGTCTTCATGCGGGTATCCACCTCGGTCAAGCCTTTCCGCATGCTGGCGACCAGCAATTTCCCGTCCGGGGAATGGAACAGACCTTCTATTTCGTCGCCTGAAAAGTAGCCTGAGTCCGGGCCGAGATCCACGGGACGGACATCGGAGAAATCCTTGTCGGCATGGTACAGATTAGAATGGTATCTCGATATCCAGAAAGTCCCGTCACTGCATTTGAGCATTTTCCGGAAACCGGAATACCCTATCTCGCTGTACGGCCACTCTTCCAGGCTGGCTGTCCGGGTATCGTACGCAAAGCACCCCTGCTCATTCACCAGCATCCAGATCACCCCTTCTTCATCGGCAAGTATGAATGTGACCTTGTTTTCTATGCAAGATCCTTCAGAGCCCGGGATTGTCAGAGGTTCGAACCTGTCTTTCCGGTAATTGTACATGGATACTCCGTTGTCCGTACCTATCCAGAGATTGCCGTCGATATCCTCGACTATGGAATATATGAAATCCGAGTCAAGACCGAGGTCTTCCTTGCCGTAAACGGTGAAAGTATTTCCGTCATAACGGTTAAGCCCTTTGTATGTCCCTATCCAGATAAATCCTCTGGAATCCTGTGTTATGGTGGATATTCCATCGTATGAAAGACCGCTGTTGTCCTTCGTCAGATGGATGAATTCGTATGCGCCTGCCTCCGTATGGAAGAGGAAGGCGGATATGGACAGGAAAAACAGGAACCGCTTCATGCTACCTGACATAGAAGTGCCATTCGGTGACGGATGAATATTTCTCGCCCGGTCTCAATACCGTGGACGGGAAGCGCGGCTGGTTCGGGGAATCGGCCACATGGAAAGTCTCGAGGAGCATCCCGCAGAATTTCTCCATCGGGCCGTATTTGCCTGTCTCGCTGCCGTCGAATGTCCTGCCGGTAAACGTCAGGAAAGCCGGTTCCGTACTCCAGGTTTCCACGCCCCTGCCCGTCTCCGGCGCATACAGGTCGACAACCTTCCTCAATGTGCCGTCCCAATCCCGGATAATCCAGCACCCGGACATGCCGTCCGCTATCCTCAGCTGTTCGTCAGAATACCTGTCAATCCTGTAATCCACCCTGTGCGGCTCCCTGAAATCGAAAGGAGACCCTTCCACAGGCATCAGCCTGTCCGGGCACAGCTGCCTGTCCGCCAGAACATAAGTATCGGAATCCACAGTCATCAGATGATTCATGACATATCTGTCTCCCGGCCCTTTCAGATTGAACACGGTATGGTTCGACAGGTTGACTACGGTAGGCTTGTCGGTGACGGCTTCATATTCGATACGGCAGACATTGTCCTCGTTCCACCAGTAGGTCACGGAACATTCCAGATTGCCGGGATATCCCTGCTCCCCGTCCGGGCTGAGACGGGTGAATCTCACTCCCACCCTTCCGGGTTCTTCAAGCATGGCACTGTCCCATACGAATCTGTCGAAGCCTTCCGGACCTCCATGGCACTGTACCGGCACGCCGTCCCGCATTTCATTCGGGACCAGGCCGTATTTGACCCCGTCCAGTTCAAATGAAGAATTCCTTATCCTGTTCCCGTAACGGCCTATCACGCACCCCATGAAACGCTCCTTGCCCGTCTCGAAAGAGCTTATATCCCCGTAGCCTACCACCACATCGCCAAGACTGCCATTCCTGTCCGGTACATTGATACTGACTATGCGTGCCCCATAGTCGCACAATGTCATGGAAGCCCCCGATGAATTCACCAATGTGAACAGTTTCGTATCTTCTCCAGTGGAAAGCCGGCCGAAATCAGCGGATGTCACCGACATTCCTCCGGATACACATGAACAAAGCATGGCGGAAAACAGCGCCAGGATACAGGAATGGATAGTCGTTTTCATTATATAATTGAAATTCATATGACTTGTGCCAATCAAAAACGAGGGTGACCCGAAAAGAGTAATTTCAGGAAAATACCCTTTTGAGCCACCCTCAAAATTATAAAACTAATCCGGTTTTAAAAAGGACCGGAACGGTAAAATCCGCTCAATTTTCCATAGAATCCAAGCACCGGGCTATTTCAGCCTCTTTTTCAGCTCTTCAGCCTGAGCCTCATAGCCAGGTTTGCCAAGCAGGGCGAACATGTTCTTCTTGTAAGCCTCCACGCCCGGCTGGTTGAAAGGATTCACACCGAGAATATAGGCGCTTATGCCGCAAGCCTTCTCGAAGAAATAGAAAAGGGCTCCGAGATTGTACTCGTTTATCCTTTCGACGGACACCTGAAGCTGAGGTACGCCTCCGTCCATATGGGCCAGCCTGGTCCCGAGTTCGGCCATGGCGTTGCAGTGCTCGAACTGTTTGCCCGAAAGGAAATTAAGCCCGTCAAGGTTCTGTGGATCATTGACAATGGTCATGGAGCGGTTGCTGCTCTCCACCGAGACCACTGTCTCCATCAGTATGCGCTCCCCATCCTGGATATACTGGCCCATGGAATGAAGATCGGTGGTGAAATTCACCGAAGCCGGGAAGATTCCTTTCCCGTCCTTGCCTTCGGACTCTCCATACAGCTGCTTCCACCACTCACCGAGATACTGGAGTTTCGGATTGTATGATACGAGTATCTCAATTTTCTTGCCCTGATCATAAAGAAGATTCCTCATGGCGGCATACTGGACGGCCGGATTGTCGGCAGAACGCCTTGCCGATGTCTCCTCCATCTCTGCCGCACCCTTCAGCATCATCCTGATGTCGAATCCGGCAAGAACGATAGGAAGTATACCTACCGGAGTGAGAACGGAGAAGCGGCCTCCGACATTGTCCTCGATGACAAAGGTCTTGTATCCCTCCTGGGTGGAAAGCGACTTGAGGGCTCCTTTCCTGGCATCAGTCACAGCCACTATCCTTTCGGCGGCTTCGGCCTTGCCGTATTTCTCTTCCATATAGTTCTTGATCTGCCTGAAGGCTACGGCAGGTTCAGTAGTGGTTCCGGATTTGGAAATCACCACGGCTGCGATGTTGCGCTCCTTTGCGAGATCCATGAGTTCGCTGATATATTCTTCAGAAAGATTCTGGCCTGCGAATACGACCTCCATCGAATCCTTTGCGGAGGCAAGCTGTCTTGCAAAAGAATGAGACAAGGCCTCGACAGCACATTTGGCCCCGAGATAGGAACCTCCTATACCGATGACTATCACCAGATTCACGCCTTTGGCCTTCCAGGCATCCCTGATGGCCTCGCAGTCCGTGATCAAAGACTCCGGAGTATTTGTAGGGAGATGTTTCCATCCCAGGAAATCATTTCCTGCCCCGGTCTCGCTTTCGAGGACATCGAATGCGGCAAGAGCCTTTTCCACATATTTCTTGTAATCTGCATCTTTTACGAAGGGGCTGCAGCCTCCCAGATTGACTTTCAGCATAGTATTATTGTTTAGCGAATTGTTTTCCACTGCATCTTTGCAAATTTAATCATTTTCTTGTCAGTACATCCATTTTATATTGAATTTCTGATGTCCGGCCACCGGTCCGGTTCATCTGACTTCTATCAGCTCGTCGAATGAAGTCGAGTATCTTCTGGAACAATGCTCCCGCCTTATGTCGTCGGCATAATGCCCAGGTTTCTGGGAGGCAAGACGCAGCAGGGACGAATCGCCCTTGGTGTTCACCTGGTCCATGATTCTGGAAAGCCTGTCGTTCCTTGCCCTGAGCTCCGGGTCGAAACCGAACAATGACCCCTGGACGGAGCCGGCCGGGACGATATTGCCTACGGTGACTCCCGCTTTCTTGTATTTATAGCCCTGACGGAATATCATCTTCATGCCCTGCAACGCGGCCGACACTATTTCCTGAGTATTGCTTGCAGCTGTCTGCAGCCTTATGGAAGCCGATGGAAAATATTGCTCCAGATCGGTCCTGAACCTGTTCGTATGGAGAAAAACAGTGACATCGAGTGCAGCCGTACCTTCCTCCCGCAGCTTCCGTGCACACTGGGCGGCGAAATCCGCGACCTTCATCGAAAGCTCCTCCTCATCCTCGATCATTCCGGCGAAAGAGCGCGAAGTGCATATCGACTTCCTCGCCGCTTCCGTCTCCGCCTCCACGCATACGGTACCGTGGAGTTCCATCCATGTCCTGAGCCCATGCAGCATATAGTTTTCCTTTATCCAGGACTCCGGTCTGGCCGCATAGTCTGACGCGGTCCTCACTCCGGCCTCATGAAGCCTCGGGGCAAGCCGCCTTCCCACACCCCAGACATCCTCCACGGGGGTCAGAGAAAGGGCCTTCATCCTCTTTTCCTCGCTGTCTATCATGCACACGCCCTTGTATCCCTTGTATTTCTTGGCGAAATGGCTCGCTATCTTGGCAAGGGTCTTTGTGGGAGCTACCCCTATACTGACCGGTATCCCTGTCCATCTGCGGACTTTGGCGGCAAGAGCGGAACAGAGCGGATGTATCTTCTCCGGTGATATCCCGTCCAGCACCAGAAAAGCCTCGTCGATGGAATATATCTCTATCTTCGGGACGGTGTCCGCAAGTATCGACATCACCCTGGCCGACATGTCGCCATAAAGAGTATAGTTGGAAGAGCAGACCTCAAGCCTGCCCTTGTCGGCAAGATGGCTGATCTGATAATACGGAGTCCCCATCCTTATCCCCATGGCCTTGCTCTCGTTGCTTCTGGCCACGACGCATCCGTCATTGTTGGAAAGGACTACCACGGCCTTCCCTTCGAGCTGAGGCCGGAAGACCCGCTCGCAGGAGACAAAGAAATTGTTGCAGTCGACCAGTGCATACATGGCTTTACTCTCCGGTTCAATGGACTTTCTTGATGATATAAGTGACTATCCCCCACACTCGGAAACCGGACGGGTCCTCCACTTTCAACGGCTTGTATTTCCTGTTTGCCGGCACAAGCCACAGACCGCCCTTCTCTCCCGTTTCCGGATCGGATGTCGAGATATATTTCAAAGTGAACTCCCCTTCTATGAAGCACACCGCCATCTTCCCGTCAGAAGCCTCCATAGCCCTGTCAATCACGAGTATGTCACCTTCCTCCACACCTGCGTCAATCATGGAATCCCCGACGACCCTGCCGTAGAATGTGGCTGCAGGATGGCTCACCAGCTCCTTGTTCAGGTCGATGCATGGATTCATGTAATCCTGGGCCGGAGAGGGAAAACCGGCATGTATCCCGGATTCCGCCATAGGCGGGAGACCGTTCAGCTCTTCCGTATTCTTCATGTTTTCTGACATTGCCTTGCAGTTTCCCGGATCCAGTGTCCGGATAATTTCCCCCAAGATTAAGAAACTGTTCCGGATTTTTCAAGAAAATCCCCGGAAATTTCACGATATGGATTTTATGACGTATTTTCGGGCGGATTTTCCAGAAGCCATGGACAGACTATACGATGAAATAGCGGACTTCCTGACAAGGAATGGAGTGGAGTGCTCTGCAGTCACTGCAGGCGGGAGCATGGCCATAAATGCCGGATGCACTTCAGGAGATGCCGCACGGGAGCTTCTCATCATGCCGGTCAGCATACGCGCTGCATCCGGAGAACAGGCCAAGGCGCAATATCTGGAAAGGGCCGGAATCCGGGATATCCTCATGAAGACCTTCGGACAGACACCGGTATCCATAGCCGAAGACAGGTGGAGAAGCCGGGGTGAACTCTGCCGCGCCAGACTTCTGGCACATCTCGGCAGATTCAGAGGAGTATTCGCCCGGAATTGTGAAGTGATGAAGATAGACAGGCCGGCAGCGGAAGCATTCCTCCGTCAGAACCACAGCTACGGATATTCATCATGCAGGTACTGCTATGGACTTGTGGAAAAAGCGTCCGGTGACCTTGTAGCCGCCGCATCCTTCTCGAATGCACGGAGATGGACAAAGGGGGACAAAGTGATAAGGTCGCACGAATGGGTCAGGTATGCCTCCATGAAAGGGACACGTGTCATCGGCGGGATGGGCAAGGTCCTGAAAAGGTTCATCGAAGACGTCGGACCGGATGACATAATGAGCTATGCCGACCTGGAATGGTCGGAAGGGACTGTCTACCGGCAGCTCGGCTTCGTGGAAGACGGAGCCAGAGAGCCGGTCCTTTTCCGCATAGACCCTGTTTCCTGGGAAAGGACGGCATCGGACGATGGCGCCGTTTCTTCCGGACAGGATACGGCATTATGGTTCATGAATGACGGAAGCACGAAATACAGGCTGAAAATCACCGGTTATCAAGGCTGAGACCGTCAAGTATCCTGATACACTCCTCCAGATTGTTCGGCTTGATAATCACATCCGCCGTCTCGCTCCGGGAAAATGCATACATGTACTCTATGAAAATGTCCTGCCCGGCAAGTTTCTCGAGTACCGAGGACAATGCACCGGGCACATTCCGGCATCTGATGTTCACCACATCCGTGACAATCACCGCAAAATCCGCCGACCGGAGCACTTCCACCGCCCTGTCCACCTCCTGGACAATCAGTCTCATCAGACCGAAGTCCGAAGTCTCGGCGATGCAGAAGGCATCCATGTTTATCCCGTTCGCCGCAAGGACTTTTGTCACGTCATTTATCCTGCCTCTCTTGTTTTCGAGGAATATGGAAATCTGTTTTGTAACCATAATATCTGTCTGTTTTCAAGATATCTACTTCAGCTGACGTCTGTCCTGTATCCGGACACTCTTCCCCTCTGACCGCGGTATCGAGTTCGGCTCCATCAGCTTGACGTCGGCACTTATCGAAAGTATGCTCTTCAGCCGGTCGGAAAGTCTCCGCTTAAGCTGGAGCATGACACCGATCTCGTCGCTGAAATAATCCTTCCGGACTTCCACCTGTACCTGGAGAGTGTCCAGATTGTTCACCCTGTCGACTACGAGCATGTACCTCGGCTCGAACTCCGGCATCTCCAGTATGACACTTTCCACCTGTGAAGGGAAGACGTTTATTCCCCTGATTATGAGCATGTCATCACTTCTTCCGATAATCCTTGTCATCCTCACGCTTGTCCTGCCGCAAGGACAGTCCCCTTCCATCAGCGAAGTCAGGTCTTTAGTCCTGTACCTGAGCAGAGGCATTCCGGTCTTTGTAAGGGTCGTGAAGACCAGCTCCCCTGTCTGCCCTCTTCCGAGAGGCTCAAGAGTGTCGGGATTGATTATTTCAGGATAGAAATGGTCTTCGCATATATGTGACCCGTCCTTGCATTCGCACTCGTAAGAGACACCAGGCCCCATGATCTCGCTCAATCCGTATATGTTGTAGGCCTGCAGCCCGAGTCTGTCTTCAATCTCCCTGCGCATGTTTTCTGTCCACGGCTCCGCCCCGAATGCCCCTATCCGCAGGCAGATGTCGTCCTTTGTCATCCCGGCCTTGTCCATGGCCTCGGCGAGATACAGCGCATATGAAGGAGTGCAGGCTATCCCTGTAATCTTCAGATCGCGCAGAAGTCTCAGGTGCTTCTCGGTGTTTCCGGTGGACGTCGGCACTACTGAAGCCCCTACATACTCCACACCGTTATGGACCCCGAGTCCTCCGGTGAACAGGCCGTAACCGTATCCCACTGAAAATATGTCATTGCGCGTGACTCCGTATGCTGTCAGGCACCTTGCCGCCACCTCCTTCCATATTTCGATATCCCTGCCGGTGTATCCTACGATAGTCGGATTGCCTGTAGTCCCGGAAGAGGCATGTATGCGGACTATCTCGGACTGGGCTGCCGCCTGAAGCCCGAGAGGATAATTGTCCCTCAGATCCTGCTTCGTGGTGAAAGGCAGCCTGGTGATATCCTCTATGGTCCGTATATCCTCGGGAGTGATATCCAGCGCCTGCATTTTATCCCTGTAGAACGGGACGTGGTGGTACACAAGCTCCACAAGCTTATGAAGCCTTTTCCCCTGCAGGTCCATCATCTCGTCCCTGCTCATGCATTCTTTGCTTTTGTTCCAGATCATTATTGTCACAGGTTATATTGTTCACAATCGATGGTCTTCTTCAAATGCCGCCATCCTTTCTTCGAGCACCGGATACAAGTCCTCCGTCATCCTCGAAGTGCAGGCTCTTACGCCTTGCTGAAGACTTCCGGTAGTGGACAGGTTTATGCAGCTCACACCGTAGTACAGCAATTCCTTCAGAAGCTCTCCCCCGGTCATGTCCCCATAGCCGAGAGTAAAGAAGAAGCCGTCGCCCACAGGCCGGGTCATATCCATGTCATATACTATATGGAAGCCGTGCCGGAGGAATATCTCCTTCATCCGGTGCGCCCTTCTGGCATATTCGCTGGTATCGGCATTGAAATCCAGAAGTCCGTCCGAGGAGGCCTTCAGCATCCCGGCATACGCATATTGCGTGGACGCCGTGCACCCGCTGGTTATCATATACAGGATGGAAGCTATGAATGTCTGCCCGAATATGCCTGAATCTCCGTATCTGCGCGCAAGTTCAGGATAATATCTGCCGAAAAGGCTGTCCGATATGCAGGCGAGCGCCATCCTCTGTCCGGCATAGCTGAATATCTTCGACGAAGACAGCATCAGAATATAGTTCCCGGTATATCTGGCTACGGTAGGAGGATACGGCGGGCTGTACGGTTTGCCGTAAGGAGACCTGAAATCCATGCAGAAATATGCGAGGTCTTCCATGACCACGGCATCGTATCCGGTGGCAAGTTCCCCGATGATGGCAAGCTCCGGCTCTTCGAGACAGATCCACGCCGGATTGTTCGGGTTCGAATATACTATGGCGGCGATATCCCCGCGGCTCAGGAAACTCTCCATCTTGCCACGGAGAGCCTCTCCTCTGAAATCATGGATATCAAAACTTTCGCAGCCTACCCCCAGTATCTTCAGCTGGGATTTCTGTATAGGGAATCCGGGATCGATGAACAGGACCTTGTCCTTGCCTGGAATCCTCTGCGTACATGCTATGAAGGAACTGAAAGATGCCGCCACTCCCCCTGCGGTAGGGATGCATGACATCGGACTTATGTCCACATCGAGAAACGCCTTCACGAAACGGGATGCCTGCTCCTTGAGTTCAGGGACACCGGCTGCAGCGGGATACTGAGACCCCACGCCACGGTCAAGCGCGGCCTTTTCCGCTTCCACTCCTATACGGTTGGCATCGAGCCCCGGAGACCCCTGGTCCATCCTGATAAAGGGTATGCCCGTGATTTCCTCAAGTCTGGAAGCCACCAGAAGGACCTCACCGATAGTGGCATTGCACAGATCGGCTATCTGCAGGTCCTTCACTACCTGGTCCACCAGTTCTCCATTGAATACCTTATGGTCCATAACAGTCAGGATTGATTATCTTGTCATCAGATCAGCAAGCACTATCGCCGTCATGGCTTCCACCACGACAGGAGTCCTCAATGCAAAACAGACATCATGACGGCCGGGTATTTCAAGTGTCCCTATGGTTCCGGTGCTGAAATCGTATGTCCGCTGCGATTTCCTTATGCTGGAAGTCGGCTTGAAGGCTACCCTGAAGATTATCGGATTGCCGTTTGACAGACCGCCGTTCACTCCTCCCGCTCCGTTCTTGCCGCATTGTCCCGTATCCGAGATTATCGGATCATTGTGTTCGGAACCTTTCATCCTTGCGGCATGGAAACCGTCTCCGAATTCTATTCCGCGCACCCCGGGAATAGAGAATACGGCATGTGAAATCATGGATTCCACCGAATCGAAGAACGGCTCTCCTGCACCGACAGGCACACCCTCGACGGAGCATTCCACTATCCCTCCGATGGAATCTCCCTCCGCAATGGCCCTGTCTATCGCATCCTGCCACTGTTCAGGACCGCCTGATATCCCTCCGACCTCCACAAGCCTGGCATTGATACAGACATCATCCGTGATCTTCTTTGCCACGACTCCGGCCGCCACCACCGGCAGGGTGAGCCTTCCTGAAAAATGACCTCCGCCGCGTGGGTCGTTGTGATTGTCCCATTTCACCCCGGCCGCAAAGTCTGCATGTCCGGGACGCGGCATGACCTTGAATATCTCATAATCGGACGAGCGGGTATTGTTGTTCCTGAACACTACCGTAAGCGGTGCCCCGGTGGTCTTCCCGCCGAAGACTCCGCTGAGTATCTCAGGTTTGTCATCCTCTATCCTCGGAGTGGTCCCTTTCGCTCCGCTTTTCCGCCTCCGTATATCTTCCGTGAAATCCTGTTCAGACAATGATATGCCGGCTGGAACACCGTCCATGACGATCCCTATGGCTCTGCCATGGGATTCACCGAACAACGAGACTTTGAATTTCTGACCGAAACTGTTCATATGGTACCAAGTGATGAAAACAATTCAAAAAATGCAGGGAACGATTTGTCTACACATGCAGTATCATCTATCTCCACGGGACTGTCGGCTCCGAGTCCGGCTACCTTGAGTGCCATGACCATCCTGTGATCATGGCTCGAAGTATACCGGCCGCCCTTCAGCAGGTTCCCGCTCAGAAGGCGCGATGCCAGAGAATGGCCTTCTATCACGAGTATATTGTTCTCGATACCGGCCTGGACACCCATTCCGCCAAGCATGTCAAGTATCGCCTTTCCTCTGTCGCTTTCCTTGTGTGCAAGCCTGTCCACTCCGGAAATACGGCTTGTGCCCTGACAGAATGCCGCAAGCACGGAGACTATGGGAAAAAGATCCGGGCAATTGGATGCATCCACTTCGAAGGCGTTCAACGGCGCCCTCTGCACTGTCACCGGCCCAAGGTTGTCTCCTGTCTGCGACAGACTGGCGCCTGCTTCCATCAATATGTCCATTATGGACAAATCAGCCTGCAGGGATTTCGTATCCAGCCCATGGATCTCCACCTTGCCGAAAACCGCACCTGCCACAAGGAAATTCGCTGCCGAACTCCAGTCGCCCTCCACTGCAAAATCCGCAGCCTTGTACCGCTGTCCGCCCTTGACCTTGAAAAGCATTTCGGTGCAATAAGACCAGTCGCCTCCGGACTCCATGAATTCCCTGCCGCCGAGCAGTTCGTTCCCTGCCTTCACTCCGAATTTCTTCATGACATCAAGGGTTATGAACATGTAGGGAATGCTTTTCGGCTCATGTACCGTGATCTTTGAATATTTGTCAGCGAGCGGGAGAGACATCAGCAGACCTGATATGAGCTGTGAGCCGTATTTTCCAGATATCCCGGCCTGACCGGTCCTGACCGGCCCTGTCACGACAAGAGGTATCCTGCAGTCCGGCGCTTCGCTTTGGAGTTCCACCCCGAAAGATGCCATCATCTCCTCCGCCCCCTGCAAGGGTCTGTCGAGCAATGTCCTTTCTCCCGTAATCCGTACCGGATGCCTGGAGAGCATGGGCATAAGAGGTATCATCAGGCGGGTCAGCAGCCCGGATTCCCCGGTGTGCACCGTCTTGATGTCAAGACAGCCCGGAGAAGCCGCTATTCCTTTTATTTCCAGGACATCGCCATAGACATTGACCTCCGCTCCGAGAGTTCTTGCCGCTGCAATGGCGGATTCGTTGTCACCGCATGGCGAATACCCCGAGAGACGGGAGACTCCTTCAGCAAGGGCAGCCGCTATTATTGCCCTTTGGGCGAAACTCTTGGAGGACGGGATTCTGACAGAAGCATCGATGAATCTCCGTGTCCCGTACAAGGCCTCTGTCATGTCGGCCACCGGCCATTGGCCAGAAGCGGCGGCATCGTTTCCGTCAAGGGCAGCGTATGTATAAGGCGCACCTTCAGCCAGGCACTGCAGTCTGGATTCCCGTCCGGCCTCGCCCATGGCAAAGGCTATCAGCTGTCCCGGCTCGAAGCTGTCATAAAGGGAAAGGACCCTTGCCGCATCTTCACGACACTCTGCCGTAGTGACTATCTTGACAATGTCCGCACCGACATGCAGGCATTTCTCCACCACTGCCTTCAGGTCTTCGTATGTCCCCGTACCCTTGAAGTCATGGAAGGATTTTATGAAAACGCACCCGTATTCTCCGGCACAGGCCCGGACTCTCTTGGACATGTATTTCGGAGCTTCAAGTTCCACGTCCACATATCTTGCCCCGGCCTTGATGGCCTTGCACAGCCGGTCTTCGCAGATGCTCGCAGCCTTGACTTCGGAAAGGCCGGGATCGGACGCCATGATTTCAGATACACGGCATGTGGCTACTGTCGGCACATCGGATTCGAAGCATTCCGCAATCCCCGAATCATCCAGGCCGCATCTGTCAAGGCGGATTTCAGCCATCTCCACGTCACGGAGTATGTCCATGATCTGGCCGGCTGTCTTGTTCTGTATGGTTGTGCAAATCATATTTTCCGGTTTTTTGTATCCGTTCCCAGAAGTCGTGCTGCGCGGTCTGCAGTCATATCGCAGATTTCCACAGAGCCTGGAGCCGACAGGAGTACGAAGTGTATGAGTCCGTTCTCTGCTTTCTTGTCTCTTGACATGGCATCCACGAGTGAATCCACGGGATAAGGGCAATCTACAGGGAGGCCTGCGGAGCGGAAATCGGCAAGCAGCCTTGTCTTGAGACCGGGTTCCGCCACACCTGCCTTTTCGGAAAGATCCGCCGCCATCACCATACCTATGGATACTGCCTCCCCGTGCGTGATGTCGTCACCGTGAAGTCTGGCGTTCTTCTCTATGGCGTGGGCGAAAGTATGCCCGAGATTCAGCTTGCGTCTTTCCCCTGTCTCGAACTGGTCGCGCGAGACCACTCCGGCCTTGACAGAGGCTGCGGCATGGATGAGTTCCTGCAGTGCCGCTCCACCGGCCTTCAGATATTCCTTCCTGTCATCCGCCTGACGGAGTCCGGAAAGATAAGTGACTGCCCGGCCATACCATCCGTCATCTTCAATCAGGAAGGTCTTCAGAAGTTCTGCCGCTCCGGACATGAAGTCCCTGAAAGGCAATGTCTCCAGCACACTTGCACAGATGAAGGTGAATTCAGGCTGCCTGATGGTCCCGAGCATGTTCTTGTACGACTCTTGATTCACACCTGTCTTGCCGCCTATGGCTGCATCGGTCTGGGCCAGCAGCGTGGTCGGCACATAGGCGAAACGCACTCCCCTTTTATATATGGAAGCCGCAAAGCCTGCCATGTCCGTCGTGATTCCGCCGCCTGCGGCAAGGATGAAAGCATTGCGGCCGGCTTCTTTTTCCAGAAGCCATCCGGAGATATCCAGAACTGTGGACATGGTCTTGTTTTCTTCCGATGCCACAATGCCGTATTTCCCGCAGATTTCCAGTCTGCCGGAGGCTGATGCCGCAGAGTCGATAAGATCGACATAGCCGGATACGTTCATATCGTGGATGATATATACCGGCAATGGCTCCTGTCCGTCTGCACAGCGCTCCAGAGCTGGCACTACATTTCCCACTATGCGGCTGAAGATTATCCGGCTTATCTCCAGGCCGCCATCATATATGCTTATATCTTCCATCCGTCAAGTCCGTTTTGGCGCACCGGCATCAAATATAACGAAAATATCAGCTGTATCTGCGGGGATACCGGAAAATTATTGACAGTATGGCGCAAATTCCCATCAGAAACGGGTAGAACATGAAACCCGCTATGGAGATTCCGGACACCCCGGAAAGGCCTGAAGCCATAAGTATCTGCGCTCCGTACGGAATAAGCCCCTGCACCATGCAGGAGAATGTGTCGAGAATACTTGCCGTCTTCCTCGGATCAAGGCCGAAACGCATTGTTATGTCCCTGGCTATCCTGCCGGTAGTGATGATGGCGATAGTGTTGTTCGCCGTACACAGATTGGCAAGGCTCACAAGGGCCGCAATACTGAATTCCGCTCCCCGCTTCCCGGAAATATGCCGGGTAAGCCCGGATATGATGAAATCCAGACCCCCGTTATGCCTTATGACTTCGAGCATTCCTCCCGCAAGCATGGTGACTATGATAAGTTCGCCCATCGAGCCTATGCCGGAACCTATCGACGCCAGCCATCCCACCCAGGAGAATGCCCCGTAGGCAAAGCCTATGACCGCATTCACAAGGATTCCGAGGAACAGCACCGTGACTACATTCACACCGATCAGCGCAAGCCCTATGACAAGCAGATAAGGGATGAGTTTCACTCCATTCACCGCCCCGGCAGCCACTTCCGTTCCGGAAGACAGTCCGATTACAATATATATTATGGTGACGATTATGGCCGCCGGAGCCACGATGCCTATATTCACCCGGAACTTGTCTTTCATGGAACATCCCTGGGTGCGCGTTGCGGCTATGGTGGTATCCGAAATGAATGACAGGTTGTCTCCGAAGAATGCACCTCCGGCCACAATGGCTGTCATGAATGCCACGTCCATGCCTGCCTCCTGGGCGATGCCGGAGGCAACCGGAACCAGAGCCACTATTGTCCCGACACTTGTCCCGACAGCCATGGAGATGAAGCACGAGGCCAGGAACAGGCCTGCATAAATGAATTTCCCGGGGAGGATGCCCAACGTGAAATTCACCGCCGAATCTATAGCGCCGATGTCTTCTGCCGTCCCTGCGAAAGCTCCGGCCAGGACAAAGATCCAGATCATCAGAAGCACGTTCCCGTGGCCTGCACCGGCAGAGAATATTTCCACCTTCCGCTCTATTGTTTCAGACTTTGTGATAAGCAGGGCATAGGCCGAGGCGAGCAGGAATGCCGCAGCGATCGGAACCTTGTAGAAATCTTCCGCAACGATTGAAGAAACAAGATATATGCAAAGGAACAGCAGCAGAGGGCTTAAAGCGAGCCATCCGTTCATGCTTTTTCCGGGCTTGTCAGGTAATGTCGCCATACAGGGTCGATAATTTCAATTTGCGAAATTACAGCATTTTAACGATATTTGGACAATTAATGTCTACAATTTAATTTCTTGAGCTTATGGACCTGATTTCGAAACTGACGGTATTGCTCGCATGTACGGCCATCACCGTTGCTTCCTGTGAAACGATCAAAGAAGAGGAAAATGACAAGGGGAACGGTGAGCTCTCCCTTGAAGTCTCCACAAATGAAATCACATACAATGAAAATGACGCTGAGGCAAATTCATTTACAGTCATTGCATCTACAGGCTGGTATGCAGACAGCGACAATGCGTCCCTGACTTTCGAGCCGGAAAGCGGCAGTGCAGGCGAAACCCTGGTCAGGATTACCGGCATCACTCCCGGACAGAAGGGCACAATCACGATAACCACAAGGCGTGCTACGGTGCAGGATCCGGTCAAGACCGCAGAAGTGACAGTCAGCAGGGAAGATGACGGCAGCGTGGTGGATATACTGGAAATCTATTATGATGATCTGGACGGCGGTGATCCGCCTTATTCATCCTATCTCGACCAATGGGATGGCTTCATCAACGCTACCGGGCCCGGTGCAGCAAATGTTTCTTACAGCGGGATGTCCATCACTGTCGCAGACAACTACCAATCAAGGGGATACACCGGTGCATCAGGACAAAATGCAATTAATTTCGCCAGAGACAACATGACTCTTACCATAAGCGGGATCACACTGCAGCCAGGGCAGACCAGCCTGGAATTCTCTTTCGGGGTCACTCCTCCGTCAGGCGGTTCAATCTCGGCCGGCGAAAATCTCAAGCTGTATGCTGCGCTGGACGGCGGTGACGGCGGGTATGAGGAACTTGAATTCACGACAAAGAAAGGCTCCGGCACCTGGAGTCTGGCCACGGCAGTGTTCGGGATAACCGGCGGTACACCTTCCACCGTGGACTTTTCCATATGGGCAGAGGGCACTTATACCAAAGTAGACGATTTCAGACTTGCCACGACGGACAAAACCGTCTCTCAGACAATCGAATACACAAACAAGGATCAGAGCGTGCCGTGGCCGGAAACGCCTGAGACCATAAATGGACGCTCCAGCTACAAATATGTCACCCACTGGACAGAGACGGTAGTGACAGGAAAACGGGTCAGAAACTACTCTGCTTGCTATGATACGGAAAGACACAATCCGGTATGGGTTGCCTACCCTATGCATGCCTGCTACAATGAGGGAGGAGGGGAAAGGACGACTCCTGACCCTTGGAGGCCGGATCCTGAATTCCAGGCTTCCGAGCAGTCGGTCATATATGGGTCCGACTGGGATTCCTGGCCGTGGGGAAAGGAGCATTCCGAAGAATTAGCGATTTCCGATGACCCGTACCAATACTGGTACAACCCTTCATTCAGCGTCACCAGAGGACATCTCCTTCGTTCAGCCGACAGGGGCGGACATAATAAGGAGATGAACATCCAGACTTTCTATCCGACGAACATAGCTCCTGAAAGATTCAGATATCCTGATGTGCATACGAAGCTGGAGAGTCTGCTTCCGAATAAGTGGATATGTGCCGATACCGTATATGTCGTGGCCGGCTGCTGGTACAAGGATGACAACATCTTTGTGTACGACAAATGCAGCAATTCAATCCAAAGTACCGATTCCAAAGAGTGCGATGTTCCGGCAGCGCAGTTCAAGATATATCTGAGGACAAAGGACGGCAGCACCGGCAAACGCATCAGTGACTGCACGGCCGATGAGCTGATGGCTATAGGTTTCTGGCTTCCTCAGGATATCTACGGTGAAGGGCAGGTGTCCGGGGGCGATATCAGGGATTTCGCGTATTCAGTGGATAAAATAGAGGAAATGACCGGAGGTGAATTCAGGTTCTTCCCTGAGGTTCCTGAAGAGGTGACTGCCGGCTACAATCTCTCCGACTGGGGACTGTAGCGCACGTGGCCGCCCCGGCCCGTCTCACAACTTGACGCAGAGAATGCCACACTGAAATCATCGCGGCCTTCTCTGCGTTAATTTTGCCACGACCACTGCCACACTGGAGTTTGCTCCCGTAAATGACTGAGCCTGACCCCGACGGAACGCTGCAGATTATCCTCCGATTCAACCGTCCTTTCACTGATTGCCCCTTTCTGCGGACAATCATTGCCAGCCGCCGCCCAACGCCTTATACAACACCACCAACCCCTTATACTCCTCCATAATCGCATTGCTCAACTCCACCTGGGAACTGAAGTAAGCCCGTTGTGCGTCAAGCACGTCCATGTAACTGATGGCTCCATTGATATATTGGAGATTGGCGAGGGAAACATATTGTTTGGAAGCCTCTTGAAGATCGAATTTAAGGCTGGTGTTTTTAACGGAAGAATTGTAATTGACGATGGCGTCATAAACTTCCTTGAAGGCTTGGAGGACGTCCTTTTCATAGTTCAGGCGGGCCTGGTTGTATTTGGATATGGCCGCCTTGAAATTGGCCTTACGCTTGCCGAATTCGAATATTGGAGAAGCAAGATTGCCGATGATGTAGTAGTAAGGAGCCCTGATGATGTTTTCAAGAGTATTGGTTTCCGCACCTCCGTCGAAGGAAATGGTGAATGTGGGAAACCTCTCGGCCTGGGCAACGCCTACAGCCGCTTCTGCAGCCTTGAGTTCCTGTTCAGACTGTCTGAGATCAGGACGGCGCGTCAGGAGCTGTGACGGGACGCCTACGGGAATGTCATCTCTGTAGGAAAGTTCGAGAGGGATCCTCGATCTGTCTATATGCTTGGGGTATGAACCTGTCAGGAAAGCGAGTTCACTTTCCTTCATGGCGACCTTCTTTTCAAGTTCAGGCACAAGAGCTGCAGTAGTAGCCCGCTCCACAAGGGCCTGCTGGTACGGGATGTCTGATGTCAGACCGCCTTCCAGCCTGAGTTTTGCTTTCTGGACACCTTCATCCCAGGTCTGCAATGTACGCCTGACAATAAGCAGTTCGTTGTCAAGGGACTGAAGATCGAAATAAGCTTCAGCCACTTCCGCTATCAGGGATATCCTCAGAGCCCGCTGGGCTTCGATGCTTGCAAAATATTCGGCAAGTTTCTCCCTGCTTGCCCATCGCAAATGCCCCCAGAGGTCAATTTCCCAGGAAAAACTCCCAAGGACACTCACCACAGGATCGTCTGCGGGATCCTTGCCGGAATAGTTTGTATATTCGTTCTCCCCGTAGACGCTTGCTGATATGGAAGGCCAGAGTTCGGAGCGCTGGATCTTGTAGCGGTATTCCATCTCACGGAGACGCTCGGCAGCGACAAGCATATCCTTGTTATATTCGAGAGCCTCCCTTATCAGATGCTGAAGCGTGGTATCCGGATATATCTTCCACCACTCCACGTCGGCCCATGTCAAGGTGTCCGTTCCGGCAATCCCGGAAAAAGACTCCGGAAGGTCAAGCTCGGGAGCTGCACAATGTTTTGACGGAGAGCAGGACATTGTCATGGTTCCGGCCATTATGACCGTTGCTGCAACAAGGGCAGCGGATCCTCCGGATTTATGCTTTTTTCTTGCCATCTTTTCTTTCATCTTATAAATCTGCACAAAGAAGAACGGCACGAAGACGATACCCGCGGTAATCGCCACTATCATACCGAAAAAGACTCCTGTACCTATATCCTGACGGCTCTCGGAGCCTGGTCCCGTCGCGAATACAAGCGGAAGCATGCCGAGGATGAATGCCAGCGATGTCATGACTATCGGCCGGAATCTCAGATGCGCCGCCGTGACCGTAGCCTCCACCAGACTCTTCCCTTTCTCCACTTCTTCCTTTGCAAATTCCACTATGAGGATGGCATTTTTCGCCACCAGACCGACGAGCATCACAAGACCTATCAGGAAATAGACATTGCTTTCATAGCCGAGTATCCATACTCCCAGATATGCACCTGCTATCGCAATAGGCAGAGACAGCAGCACGGCAATCGGGATGGACCAGCTTTCGTACTGTGCGGCAAGGAAAAGGAAGACAAAGAGCAATGCGAGTCCGAGCACGATGCCCGTCTGACCGCCTTCCTTCTTCTCCTGATAAGACAAGCCGCTCCATTCGACACCGATATTGTCAGGAAGATGCTCTGCGACAAGTTCTTCAAGGATATCCATAGCCTGGCCGGAACTGTACCCGTGAGCCGCTTCACCGTTGACAGTCACGGCGTAGTACATGTTGAACCTGTTTATGGTTCCCGGTCCGGTAGTATAATATGTGTTGCCGAGAGCATTGACAGGAACCATCGTGCCGTTCGAACTCTTCACAAAGAAGAGGTTCAGGTTCTCCTTATGGGCACGGTATGGGGCATCCGCCTGGATGTAAACGCGGTATACCCTGTTGAACATATTGAAATCGTTCACGTATATCGAACCTGTGAATGCCTTCAGGGTAGAGAAGACATCCGCAAGCGGTACTCCGATCATCTGTATCTTGTCGCGGTCGGCATCGAAGAAAAGCTGCGGGATATCCCTCTGGACATTGGTGGACAGTCCCGTGAGTTCCTTCCGCTGCGACGCATAGAACATCAGGGTGTCTGCCGCCCTCTGCAGGTCTTCATATGTGGCATCTCCCCTGGCCTCGAGAACCATGGAGAAACCTCCTGAAGTACCGAGCCCCGGAATGACCGCCGGCGTGCTCAGATAGACCTTGCTTTCCGGATAGAGGGAGAGGGAGTCCCGGATCATCTCCATTGTCCTGTTTATGTTCCGCTCCTTCCGTTCTTTCCATGGCTTCATGATGACGGTAAGCTGGCTGTTGGACTGGTTGCTCCCGACACGCGGACTGGTTCCGGTGACATTCAGCACATACTGGATATCAGGCTGGCGCATAAGGAAGTCCATGGCCCTGTCGGTTATGACACGGGTCCTTTCCAGGGTAGCACCGACCGGAAGTTCCAGTTCCACGGTGAAATACCCCTGGTCTTCCTTCGGCATGAAGCTGGTCGGCACAAGGCTGGAAATCACCCATATTCCGATGAGCGTTATACCGAAGAATGCAAACATCCTGCGTCTGTGGCGTATGCTCGCCCTGATCACTTTCTCATAGAACCTGTTCCCTGTAGCCAGACCTTCATTTATCTTTCTGAATATGATGTTCTTCTTTTCATCAGGCTGAGGCGGCTTCAGGAAGAGCGAACACATCACAGGACTGAGTGTCAGTGCGACGATGGTAGATATGATCACCGAGACGGCAATGGTGATAGTGAACTGTCTGAACAGCTGTCCGGTAATCCCGGAGAGGAAACTTACCGGGACAAACACGGCGCAGAGGACCAGTGACATGGCTATGAGTGCTCCTCCGATTCCGCGCATGGCCTTTTTCGTCGCCTCGTATGGGGACAGATGTTCTTCCCTCATGATCCTGTCCACGTTCTCGACCACGACTATCGCATCGTCCACCACAATACCGATGGCCAGGATAAGTCCGAGCAATGTCATCATGTTCAGCGAGAAGCCGAAGATAAGCATGATGCCGAATGTTCCGATAAGCGATATAGGGACTGCGATGGCCGGTATAAGCGTCGCCCTCCAGCTCTGGAGCGAGAGGAACACCACCAGTATCACAAGCAGCAAGGCTTCAAACAACGTCCTGTAGACATGATGGATGGACTCGGAAATATAAGTCGTCATGTCGAAAGGGATGTCATAGGTGATGCCTTCCGGGAACGACTTGGCGATCTCCTTCATTTCCTTCTTCACATTCTCGGCCACTTCAAGGGCATTTGCACCTGGAAGCATGTAGACATCCATCACGGCGGCATTGCCTCCGTTGATTCCGCTTTCGGTGTTGTACGACTGGGCCTCAAGAGAGACTCTGGCGACATCCTTCAATCTGATGAGGGAACCGTCCTGTCCGGCCCTTATGACTATGTTCTCGAACTGGTTTACCGATGACAGCCTGCCTGTGGCCGTGATGGGAATGGTCACATCGACATTCTCTATCGGCTGCTGGCCGAGTACGCCTGCCGCTGATTCCCGGTTCTGGTCTTTCAGCGCTTTCTGGAGATCCTGGACGGTCAGGCCGAGGCTTGCAAGCTTGTCCGGCTGGACCCATATCTGCATGGCATAATAGCGGCTGCCGACATTGGACACTCGGCCCACGCCAGGGACTCGCCTGAGCATGTCGAGGACATTCAGGGTAGCGTAGTTGCTCAGATAAATCTCGTCGAATTTCGGGTCGTCCGTCAGCAAGGTGACTGTCACCAGCTTGTTCGCCGCCACCTTTTCCACGGAGATACCGTTCTGTACCACTTCTACCGGAAGCCTGGCTTCAGCCTGCTTCACCCTGTTCTGGACTTCGACTGCGGCCAGATCGGGATTACTGGATATGTCGAATGTGATATTGGCCGTAAAGCTTCCGGAATTCGTGTTCTTGGACTCCATGTAAAGCATACCCGGAGTTCCGTTGAGTTCCTGTTCGATAGGCGTGGCTACAGCCTGCGCCACAGTCTGCGCACTTGCACCGGGATACGATGCCGTCACTCTGACCACCGGAGGCACGATGTCCGGATACTGGTCCACAGGCAGCAATGTGAGCCCGATCATGCCCACGAGCACGATTATGACCGATATGACCGTCGAGAAGACCGGTCTGTCTATGAAAAAGTCGGATTTCATCTTGCGTCTGTTTACTTGTTTTCTGCTGCAGGTGCTTCAGCTGTGCGGGCTTTCTGTCCATGAGACAGCTTGTGGTATCCTTCCACTACGATATTCTCTCCAGGGAGAAGGCCTCTTTCCACCACTGTCTTGTTTCCTGTTTCAGGTCCGAGTTCTATGAAGCGCTTTTCCGCGATACCGTCATTCCGCAGCACGAAGATATATGCTCCGCTCTTTTCGGTAATCAACGCCTTTGTCGGGACAACTACCGCATCTTCCCTGATATCAAGCAGAAGTGTCACGTTTGTGAACTGTCCTGGAAGCAGGTCATGGTCAGGATTCGGCATTTCAGCCCTGACGGAGAAGGTGCCTGAACGGGAATCCACCTGCGGATCGGCGAAATCCACAAGCCCCCTGTATTTATAGACAGACTTGTCGGCCATGGTGATGGTGATGTACGGATCCCATTTCCTGGTAGAGTCTTTCTGGCCGATGTTGACATTCCTTGCCTTGCTTATCTGGTAGTCGAGATCGGTCATCTTGAACTCGACATCCACAGTATCGCTTTTCACGACATTCGCCAGAAGGGACTGCCCGCCCGGCCCCACCAGCGTACCGATGTCGACATACCTCTCGCTGATATAACCGCTGATAGGAGAACGGACGGTAGTATAGCTGAGTGCAAGTTCATCCTGTTTCAGATCGGCTTCGCTCATCAGGACTTCGGCTTTCGCGCTTTCGTATGCGGCTATGGCATTGTCAAGGTCAAGCTGGCTGGCAGCATTCTGCTCGAAAAGAGGGCGGATACGGTTCAGGTCGCGTTCAGCCTTCTGCGCCAATGCCTTGTTCCTTTCAAGCATTGCCCTGGCCCTGTCGGCCTGTGCCTGATACTGCCTCGGGTCTATGATGAAAAGCACCTGATTCTTCTCGACATATGTACCTTCCTCGAAATGCATCTCTTCAAGATAGCCTTCCACCCTGGCACGCACTTCCACGAACTGCTGCGCCTTGATTGTTCCCGGATATTCACCGTAGATTTTGACATCCTGGGTCGAAACGGTCTCGATCGTCACTATCGGTATATCCTCATGCGGCGGTTCCGGCCGTGTCAGCCAGATGATCAGCCCGGCAAGCAACAGCAGGAACACCGCCAGAATGGCCCAGAATTTCCAACTGTATTTCCTTATCTTGAATACCATGTATTTTGACTTGCTGTCAAGACTGCTGTAAGTATCTTTCAGAAATGTAGATCCTTTCATTTTCCCGTTCATTTTTGTGCGGTTACACATTGAAGCCGCGGCAAATTTACAAAAAATATACCTTATAGATGCCTTTTACGGAATTTTCTGTCAAGATAAAGCAGGCTCATCATCATTTATGGGGATATAAGGGAATCTGTTTTTCGCTATCTTTGCGGGCGGAAATATAGCGGAACATGAAATTATCTGAATTGAAGACCGGAGAACGTGGCGTAGTGGTAAGGGTGAGCGGCCACGGAAGTTTCCGGAAAAGGATACTCGAGTTGGGGTTCATCAAAGGCAATGTCGTGAAAGTCATTCTGAATGCGCCTTTGAAAGATCCTATCGAATATGAAATCATCGGTTACAAGATATCGTTGAGAAGGGAAGAGGCGGACATGATAGAGGTCATCAGCGAATCCGAAGCGAAGGAAAGTCTCGAAAAGCCGGCCTCTCCTGGTGTCATAGAAGATGCCTGTGAAGATGCCGAAGCCCTGGCGCAGAGGATGAAGGACCTGGCGGAACAGCGGAGGCATGTCATAAGGGTGGCTTTGGTGGGCAACCCCAACTGCGGCAAGACATCCCTTTTCAACATAGCTTCCGGCAGCCACGAGCACGTAGGGAACTACAGCGGTGTGACAGTGGATGCGAAAGAAGGGAATTTCGAATACGGGGGCTACAAGTTCATCATAGTGGACCTCCCGGGCACATATTCCATATCCGGGTTCAGCCCCGAAGAGCTGTATGTGCGCCGGAATCTGGTGGAAGAGACCCCGGATATCGTCATCAATGTCGTGGACTCGTCAAATCTGGAGAGAAACCTCTACCTCACCACACAGATTATCGACATGAACCTGAGAGTCGTCATGGCGCTCAACATGTATGATGAGCTGAAGGCCAAGGGAGATGAACTGGATATCACCACATTGGGGCATCTGCTCGGGATGCCTCTGATCCCTACCGTAAGCAAGACCGGGGAAGGGATAAACGACCTGTTCGACAAGGTGATCGAGCTATATGAGAATTCCGACCCGCAGATAGCCAGACATATACACATAAACCATGGCGCCGAGCTCGAACATTCCATCGACCGGGTGAAGCTTGCCATACAGAAGAATGAGGATATAAGATACAAGTATTCCACGAGATATCTCGCCATCCGATTCCTCGAGAATGACAAGGAGGTGGCCGGGATCATCGACACCCTGCCGAACAAGGATGAAATCATAGCCATAAGATTCGAGGAGCAGAAGCGGTTCGAGCATCTCATGGGCACCTCCACCGAATCCGCCATCATAGATGCAAAATACGCTTTCGTAAAAGGCGCGCTCACGGAGACGTACAAATCCGGCAAAATACGCAAGAAGCACAGGACCATAACCGACAGGATCGATGCCATAGTGACAAACCGGTGGCTCGCCTTCCCGATATTCTTCCTGCTGCTTTACATAGTGTTCTTCGGGACATTCACATTGGGAGAATATCCTATGCAGTGGATTGACTGGATCGTGGCCAGATTCAGCGATTTCATCGGCTCAATAATGCCGGAAGGAATGCTGAAGGACCTTGTGACAGACGGCATCATCGGAGGCGTGGGCAGTGTACTCGTGTTCCTGCCGAACATCGTCCTGCTGTATTTCTTCATTTCCCTGCTTGAAGATTCGGGCTACATGGCCAGAGCCGCATTCATCATGGACAGACTGATGCACAAGATGGGGCTGCACGGGAAGTCTTTCATCCCCATGATCATGGGATTCGGGTGCAACGTGCCTGCCATCATGGCCACACGCACCATCGAAAGCCCCAAGAGCAGGCTTATCACCATGCTTGTAATACCGTTCATGTCATGCTCCGGACGGCTTCCCGTATACCTGCTCATCACAGGGGCATTCTTTCCCCGCCATGGAGGGCTGGTACTGCTCGGCATCTATGCATTCGGCATATTCATGGCCATATTGTCCGCAAAAGTCCTCAGCCGGTTCTTCAAGGATGACGATTTGCCGTTCGTGATGGAACTGCCGCCGTACAGGGTCCCGACCTCGAAATCCATCCTCAGGCATACCTGGGAGAAAGGCAAGCAATATCTGCACAAGATAACGGGAATCATCCTGATAAGTTCCGTCATCATATGGTTTCTGGGCTATTTCCCGAATCATAATGACTATCCGGACAAGGCCGCTCAGCAGGAGCATTCCTTCCTGGGCTACATCGGGAAAACCATCGAACCTGTGCTGAAACCGTTGGGCTTCGACTGGCAGATGGGAGTAGGTGTCATTTCAGGCGTAGCAGCGAAAGAACTTGTAGTGAGTTCCATGGGTGTCATGTACAGCATAGATGATGATGTGGAATCAGGAACAGGCGAGACCAAGCTCCAGCAGGCTCTGCAGAACAGCATAACGCCTGCAGCCGCACTCGCTTTCATGGTCTTCGTTCTGCTGTATTTCCCTTGCATAGCGACCTTCGGGGCCATGATGGCTGAAACAGGCGGATGGAAATGGCCTCTGTTCTCGGCTGTTTATACCATAGCCATAGCATGGGCAATCGCCTTCATCGTCTACAGGCTGGCCCTGCTTTTCTAAGGCGACATCACAACAAATGGGGATTGACCGGAACAGGCGGACTTGCTATCTTTGCATCAGAAATTAATTTTTCGAAGCCATAAAAATGTTCAGATCCTTTTAAGAAGCTGGTTGGATTTTGACATTATAAAAGTTTTTCCAATAAAACTTCAATCAGCTTGTAATTGTTGTGGAAAGCGGACCGGTGTGAGCCGGAGAAGTTTTGAATGTCTTTACGAGAGACAGAGGGTGGCTCAAAAGGAAGATTTTCGAATCAGGTGTAATGCGGAAAGACCCTTTTGAGCCGCCCTCTTCACCCAGTCCTCCGTCCATCCAAAGACATTCCGCACTTTTGGCGTCATTGCTCCATGGACCGGAGGAAATGATCAGCCATAAGGTTTATGCTAACATTGAAAACAAGGAATATGAAAAAGGATAACAGGTTCTTATCTCCCGACATGAAAATGTCCGATCTGGTGGAAATCAACTACCGGCTGATTCCCGTATTGTCAAGACTCGGGCTGAATATCGGTTTCGGGGAAAAGACGGCAGCTCAGATCTGCAGGGATACCGGTGTGGATGTCAATGCTTTCATTCTCATCTGCAAAATGTATTCGTATCAAGGATACTTGCCTACCGAGGACGCTCTGGAGTCCGCCGATGCGCTTTCAGTCCTGAAATACCTGCATAATTCACATTCATTTTACCTTGACGACGGGTTCAGGAATCTGGAGCAGCTGATGGACAGGCTCGTAGCCCCATGCAACAGACAGCAGAAAAAGGTCATACTGGATTTTCTCGGCGGATACAGGAAAGAGGTGGAAAACCATTTCGAGTACGAGGAGAATGTCTTTTTCCCGTACGTGGAATCCGTTCTGGAAGGCAAAGCGACAGGAGACTATTCGGCGGCAGCTTTCGAGGAAAACCACAGCAACATCGAAGAGAAACTCAACGACCTGAAAAACATCGTGATGAAGTATTTGCCTCCTGCATGCAGCCAGCGTCTTGCCAACGAGGTTCTCTATGCTTTGTTCTCTCTTTCCGAAGATCTTGAAAAACACACGAATATCGAAAATCTGGTGCTTGTCCCGATGGTGAACAGGCTGGAAAAAGGAAAGGAGGGCAATATCCGATGATGAAAGTTTTCCTGATAATGCCGTCCCGTGTGATGGCCAGAGGCATAGAGGGGGTTTTCCATGATCTCGGGGAGTTCCAGGTCGAAGGCATCGTCCCGGATCTGTCGCCAAGGGAAGAGACCATGCTGAAGAATCTGTCTGCCGATGCGATAATCGTGGATCCCGCAGTCTTCGCCCATTCTTCGCAATCCAATGCCAGACAGTACATTTCCGCTTATACGGATGCTGCCATTGTGGCTTTCTCCAGCATTATTCTCGGAGATGAGGCGGCAAGGCAATATGATGCCGTTCTCAATCTCTACGACAGCCCGGCTGATATTATCCATAAACTCAGGTCAGCCGTATCTTCTCCCCGCGAGCATGAACCAAGCGGAAAAGAAGAACTGTCGGCAAGAGAGAAAGACATCCTAATCTGTGTCGCCAAAGGTCTTATAAACAAGGAGATCGCCGATCTGTTCAACATTTCCATCCACACAGTGATAACCCACCGCCGGAACATAACCAGAAAGACCGGGATAAAAACTGTCGCCGGACTTACCGTCTATGCTCTGCTGAACAACCTTATAGATGCATCATCCGTGGAATAAACCGGAATTCTAGAAATTGAATGCCAGACCGAAGCCGCCGCTTCTGCATGTACCGAGCGAAAGGGATAAGGATTCATGTCCCGGAGTCATGCCGTATTGCCGGTTGTTGTATTCATCGGCTATGGCACCTAAGGCCCTGTTGCCTTTTACCAGCAACGGTATACCTGATGCCAGGCCGGCGACACCAAGACCGGTGCAGACAGCCCCTATGGCGGTAGTGGAACTGTCGTGGAATCCAAAATCCTGTTCTTCGGCGCCTGCCGCACACATCACACCCCCGACAAAAAGAAGGCCGGCACCGAACCATGTAAGATAAAGACCGGCAGAGCGTTGCCGGCTTGCTTTCAGATACCGGCTTCCATATGTCTTATAACCGACATAGTCCATAATCTGGTCAGGAGTCAATACCGCCGGCCCCATATAGTATCTGCCATGTCTGTAATACAGTCTTCCGGGAATCACGGCACCGGACATCATAAGGTCTTCCAGCACATCCTGTCTTCCGCTGAATACCTGTTCCTTGCCGTTGCTGAAAACAATCCTGTCCACTCTGGACAACGAGGCTCTGAAATCAGGCCCTTCCTGGTTGTCCCACATTCTGTACAGGACATAATCGTCTCCGATTTCCTTTATCAGAGCTTCTACAGACGCTGCATCATTGAAATAAATCCAGTCCTGAGCCTGGATGCCGCAGCATATCCCCATGCATAAGCATACAAAAAACACTTTAATATTCATTATCCTGCTGTTTTCAGAAACTGTCCATGTATTTTCATATCATAGATTCCATGAAGCATTTTCAAAATACAAAACACGTTCCAGTATTGTTTTTTAAGACAATTTATCATACCTTTGCCGACCACAACAGTGTTGTCTATCGACAGATCCTGCGCCAGGCAGATATCCAGATGCCGCGCCGGTTCGGACAGGCCCGGATGGCGGAATCGGTAGACGCGTTGGTCTCAAACACCAATGTCCGAAAGGATGTGCCGGTTCGACCCCGGCTCCGGGTACACAGATAGCCTCATAATCGCTTGATTATGAGGCTTTTT